>DATADD010000090.1:0-6937 GCA_036258675.1 Actinomycetota bacterium
GGACGACGTCCCCACCAGCGCCGACACCTCGCCCGCCGCGGCCATCACCTGCTCGAAGTTGTCCAGGATCAACACCATCTCCTTGGAGGAGAGGTAGTCCCCGAGCGTCTCGGCGAGACTCCGGCCCGGCGCCTCCCGGAGCGACAGCGCCTGCGCGATCGCAGGCACCACGAGGGAGGCATCCGACAGCGCCGAGAGGTCGACGAAGAAGACCCCGTCGCCAACGGAGGAGAGCACCTCGGCCCCGACCGCGAGCGCGACACGGGTCTTGCCCGTGCCCCCTGGACCCACCACCGTCACGACCGAGACATCCTCCGATGACAACAGTTCGGCCACCGCGGCGATCTCGTCCTCCCTGCCGATGAGCGGGGGTAGGCGCGCCGGCAGGTTGGTGGGATGAGCTGACACCGAGCGCAGTGCGGGGAAGTCCTCCCGAAGACCCGGGGCCACTACCTGATGCAGCTCCACCCTGCCTTCGATGTCCTTGAGGGCGTGCTCGCCCAAGGAGCGCAGCGAGATCTCGTCGGAATCCCCACCCACCAGCGCCGCGGTCGCAGACGAGACCACTATCTGGCCGCCCCATGCCGCCGCCGAGATGCGCGCCCCTAGATGGACGTCTGCTCCGACGTAGCCCTCATCGGACAAGCTCGGCTCTCCGCTGTGGATCCCTAGGCGGACCCGAAGCTCGACGCCCTCTCCGAAATCATGTGAAGCAAGCGCTCGCTGCGCCGCGACCGCTCCCGCGACCGCGTCCTGTGCTCGAGCGAACGCATAGAACAAGGCGTCGCCTTGGGTGTCGACCTCGACGCCTCCATGCGATCTGAACGCTTCACGAAGAAGCGCCCGGTGAGATGCTAAGACCTCCTCGTAGCGGGACCCGAGGGAAGCAAGCAAGCGGGTCGACCCCTCGATGTCCGTGAAGACCAGGGTGACGGTGCCTTTAGGCAGCTCGCTCACTTCTCCACCCTCGCGTGAATCGCAACCGCCGCGGCAGATCGGAGCGACGGCGCGGTCGCTTCACTGCGCGCGCTGGAAGGTTAAGAGACCACCTCTGACCTGGGCTGTGACGGGTCGGTGGAAGTGGACCCGATCGGAATCGAACCGACGACCTCCACCATGCCATGGTGGCGCTCTACCAATTGAGCTACGGGCCCGCGCGGCGATGCTAGCAGGGGTCTCGCTAGCCACCCCCCGAGCGCCGACCTCGCCGCCGACGCGCGCGCTTGCGTCGCGGCGCCCCTCCGTCGGACCCCTCCGCCGCGATCCGGGGCGCGGCCGGCGCCTTCTCTCGGCGAGGACCGGCTCCCGCCCGCGACGCGCGCACGGGTCGCTCCTCCCTGACCTCCTCAACGGCGACGCGGTCCCCGGGAAGGGCGCGCTCGTCCGCGACCTTGAGCGTGATGCGGTACTCCTGAGGGCTCTGGGGAACCCCCCACTCGGACTGGAGCTCTCCTATCACGGCCTCGAGCGTGCGCCCGTCCGGGACCGCGGTGAGATGCGACCGATCGAGCCGATGGGTCGCGCGTACGAGCTCCTCAGAGGAGCTCGGCGACGCGGCCGCGCCGTGGGATCCGGTGCGGCGCCGGCGCGCCCGCCGGCTGCGCGTCGATTGAGATGCGGCGTCCCGACCCGCGCCCTCCGGAGAGGCTGCCGACGCCCCTCCACCGCCTCTCCGGCGCCTACGTCGCCTCCGCCGCGGCTGGCTCACCTCGGTCCTCCCATCCCTCTTCGAAACGGACCAGGGGGGCGTCGGACCACAGCCGCTCCAGGGCGTAGTACTCCCGCTCCGCGGTGAGGAACACGTGGACCACGAAGTCGACGTAGTCGAGCACGACCCAGTGGCTCTCCCGCCGGCCCTCGCGCCGCGCCGGCTTGACCCCGTGGGTCTCGGCCAGCCGCCGCTCGACCTCGTCGGCGATGGTATGGACCTGGCGCTCGCTGCCCCCGTTGCAGATGAGGAAGTGGTCGGTGATCACCAGAAGCGAGGAGACATCGAGGATCACGATCCGCTCGGCCTTCTTGGCGGAGGCCGCCCGGGCGGCCTCGAGCACAAGCTCGGTTCTCTTCGACGTCACTTTCTGCGCAGGAAATCCTTTCCGACCACAACCGTCAGGGTCACGATACCTTGAGGCCGGGCCGAGACCTGCACCTTCCCGACGCCGAGGAGCTCTCGGGCCCGGCGCGCCCTCTCGAGCGCCTCCGCGCTCTCGTCGTGGGCGATGATCAGCGTCCGGGGCTGGTCGAGCCGGTGAGCGTTGCCCGACAGGACGATCTCGAATCCGTGACCGACGAGCTCCTCCCCGACCGCCTGCCCGATCCCCGGCGCGCCGTTGCCGTTGAGCACCTGGACGGGAACGCGCTCCTCCACGGGCGCGCCGACGCCCGCCAGCGCGAGAAGCTCGCGCGCCTCGTCCTCGACCACCTCCGAGAGCTCGGAGTCGTCGCCCGCGACCGACGCCACGGGCAGGACGCCAAGGGTGCGGGCCGAGCCCGGGACCCGGGCGAGGCCGCGCAGGAGCCGTCCCAGGGTCGCCGCGTGCTCCGGCGACGACCGGTGAACCGCGGCCTCGAGCGCCTCGGGCTCGCCCTCGAAGCGCTCGAAGAGGGCGTCCCAGAAGGCGAGGTGGAGGCTCCCGCGCTCTGCGTCGTCCGGTCCGGAGCCCGGGTCGTATAGCAGCCCCGCCATGAGCGGCGCCGACAGGCGCTGAGGGCCCTCCGGGATGTCGACCGCGAGCGGCTCCAGCTCCCCGAACAGGTCGAGCGCCGCCGCCTCCGACAGCTCGAGGTGGCCGTCGAGGGTGATCCCGAGCAGGTTCTCCGTGGTCACCTCGAGCAATCCCACGCCTCCACCGGAGAGGGCGGAACCCAGGCTCTGGAGGCCTCGACCCGGCACTTCGGCCGCGGTGTGAGGGGGGACGTAGACGAGCCCACCTCGCTCGCCGGACTCGGCGAGCGCCACCAGCGCGATCCACGCGAGCTCGCGCGGGCGATCCCCGCGCCCCTCCCGGGTGCCGGCCACGAGGGTCGTCGTGATCGGCTCACGGGCGCGATCGGCTGCGTCGAGCACCCGCCCCGCGCCGCCGTCGCCTCTCCCATCTCGCAGCAGCAGCGCGAGCGCGGCGATCGCTGCGAGGCCCGCGCCCAGAAGCACGACGACCGACCCGCGGGGCCACGGCCGATGGCGTCGCGCTTCGAGGGCGGCCCGGCGCGATCGGGCGGGATCCGACTCGAGAGGTCGTTTCCCCTCCTCGGAACCGGGCGAGCCCGCGCTCACGCCCCCGTCCCCACGTAGAGGCCGTTCGCTCGGATGTGCGCGGCCACCTCGGCCGGCACGAGGTAGTCGATGGGCCGGCCGTCGGCGACGCGCGCGCGGATGTCGCTCGAGGACACGTCGATGCCGGGCATCTCCATGACGTGCACGGCGGGCAGACGGGCCGTGTGCCGCAGCCCCTCGAGCGCGAACCCTGGACGGGTGACGGCTACGACCTCGGCGAGCTCGGCAAGGCGTTCCACCTTGCGCCACGTCCCGAGCCGGAGCACGGCGTCGGCTCCCGCGATGAAGAAGAGCTCGATGCCCTCGCCGTGGAAGTCGCGCAGCGTCTCCATGGTGTCGGCCGTGTAGGTGGGGCCGCGCCTGTCGATCTCCATGCGTGAGGCGGCGAAACGGGGGTTGGAGGCGATCCCGAGCACGGTCATGAGGTAGCGGTCCTCGGCCGCGGTGTAGCTCTGCTTCTGCCACGGCCGCCCCGTGGGAACGAACAGGACCGCGTCGAGGCGGAACCGGTGGAGGGTCTCGGACGCTGCCACGAGATGCCCGATGTGGATGGGGTCGAAGGTGCCACCCATCACCCCCAGTCTCCGGTGGCGGGTCTGCCCCATCTCGGTAGTCAACCCGAAGACGGGGGTGTTTCGGCGGCGCGCCGGTGCCGCCGGCGTCAGCTCGCCTCGTCCTCCGGCTCGAAATCGAACACGGAGTCGCCGATGCGGACCTCGTCCCCGGCACGGGCGCCGGCCGCGGTGAGGGCGCTCTCGACCCCCATCGCCACGAGGCGCCGCTGCAGGCGCCGCACGGACTCGTCGTTGTCGAGGTCGGAGGTCGCCACCGCCCGCTCGGCGCGCCGGCCCCGCACGCGCCACGCCGTGTCCTCGCGCTAGACCCTGATCGGGTCGGCGCGAACGACATGGCGGACGTAGCCGACCGCCTCGGGGCGGGCTGCGCGCGCCTCGCCCACCACCGCGAAGAGCCTGTCGAGCAGCCTCTCCAGCCCCTCTCCGGTCAAGGCCGAAACGATCTCGGCGTGTGGGCACCGTTCGAGGACCGCCGCGGCTCGGTCTCGGTGGGCGTCCGCCTTGTTGGCTGCCACGAGGGACGGCCTCTCGGCCAGCTCTGCGTCGAAGCGGGCGACCTCCCTCCGCAGGACCTCGTGATCGAGCGCGGGGTTGCGGTCGGGGGCGCCGAGGTCCACGAGGTAGAGCAGCACCGCGGCCCGGCTGAGGTGGCGCAGGAACCTGTCCCCCAGCCCCTTGCCCTCGTGCGCTCCGGGCACGAGGCCGGGGACGTCGGCCATCACGAAGCTCTCGTCGCCCCGCCGCACGACCCCGAGGGCGGGAACAAGCGTGGTGAAGGGATAGTCGGCGACCTTGGGGCGAGCCGCCGACAACCGGCCGATCAGCGTCGACTTGCCCGCGTTGGGCCAGCCGATGAGCCCCACGTCCGCGAGCAGGCGGAGCTCGAGCCTCAGGGTGGCGCGCTCGCCGGGCTCGCCCTTCTCCGCGAAAGCGGGCGCGCGCCGCGTGGAGGTCGCGAAGCCGGCGTTGCCGCGCCCGCCCCGGCCGCCCTTGGCCGCCACGACGGCATCGCCCGGCGCAGCGAGGTCGGCGACGAGGACGCCGGCGTCGTCGTACACCAGTGTTCCGGGGGGAACCTTCACGATGCGGTCCTTTCCCCGGGCGCCGTGGCGCCGCTTGCCCTGCCCGGGCCGCCCTTTGCCGGCCGCCACGTGGGGGTGGTCGCGCCACTCCAGCAACGTCGCGACCGAGGCGTCGGCGCGTACGATCACGTCGCCGCCGTCGCCTCCGTCGCCGCCGTCGGGGCCCCCCTTGGGGTTGTACGGCTCCCGCCGAAAGGCGACCGAGCCGTCGCCGCCCCCTCCTGCCGCCGCGAACAGGCGCGTCTCGTCGACGAAGCCCGCGCCCCGGCGGGCCGACCCTCTACTCGTCGGCGAGGACGCTGACCACCTGGCGGCCCCGGAGGCGGTGGAACGTGACCCGTCCTTCCGCCCGCGCGTACAGGGTGTCGTCGCCGCCGCGCCCGACGTTGACGCCGGGGTGCCACCGGGTCCCGCGCTGGCGCACGATGATCGTCCCGGGCATCGCGACCTGGCCGCCGAACACCTTGACGCCGAGGCGCTTGGCCTTCGAATCGCGGCCGTTCTTGGAGGAGGCCGCTCCCTTCTTGTGCGCCATCGCTACTCCTTGTCGCCTGAGCCGGTCGATCCTTCGAGGTCGATCTCCGAGATCTCGATGCTCGTCAGCGTCTGCCGGTGACCGGCGCGCCGCCGGTAGCCGGTCTTCGACCGGTACTTGAAGATCCTGATCTTGTCGCCTCGGCGCTCTCCGAGCACGCGCGCCCTGACCCTCGCGGAGCCGAGCTCCGCGCTCCCCGCGCGCGCTCGTCCGTCGTCGTCGACGACGAGCAGGGGCTCGAGCTCCACCTCGCCCCCCTCGGGGCGCAGGCGCTCGACCTCTATGACGTCGCCCTGGGCGACTTTGTACTGCTTTCCGCCGGTGCGGATCACGGCATACAAGTAGAGCCTCGCTCGTCGGGTGTCGGGCCGCCCACGATACCAGAGGCCTGTCGCGCAACCCGCGCAGGGGCGCGCCGGTCTCTAGTCGACATCGTGCAGCGTGATGCCGCGCCCCTCGCAGTGAGGGCACGGGTCCGAGAACGCCTCGACGATCCCGGTCGACACGTTCTTGCGCGTCATCTGGACGATGCCGAGAGGGGAGATGTCGAAGAGCTGCGTGCGCGAACGATCCCGGTCGAGGAGGCTCTTGAAGGTGGCGAGGAGCTCCTCGCGGTTGCCGGCGTCCTCCATGTCGATGAAGTCGATGACGATGATGCCGCCGATGTCACGGAGGCGCAGCTGCCTCGCGACCTCGACCGCGGCCTCCTTGTTCGTGCGGAACACCGTCTCCTCGAGGGTCGACCGCCCCACGAACTTGCCCGTGTTGACGTCTATGACCGTCATGGCCTCGGCGCGATCGATGACGATGTGCCCCCCCGACGGCAGCCACACCTTGCGGTCGAGGGACTTGCGGATCTGCTCGACGACCCTGTGCTGCTCGAAGATCGGCAGCGCCCCGTCGTAGAGCTCGAGCCGGTGGTCGAGATCCGGGCTCGTCGCCCTCACGTACGTCCGCAGCTTCTCCTCGAGCACCGGCTCGTCGATGATGCAGCGGGAGATGTCGCGGTTGAAAAGGTCGCGCACGACGCGCAGCTCGAGCTCCGGCTCCTCGTAGAGCAGCGCCGGCGGGTTGCTGCGCCGCCGCTTCTCCTCGATCCCGTCCCATAAGGTCACCAGCCGCTCGAGGTCCCGCTCGAGATCCGGCCGCTGCGCTCCCTGCGCCGCGGTACGAACGATGAGCCCGTGTCCCTCGGGGCGCAGCTCTTGGCCGAGGTCGCGCAGGCGGGCGCGCTCCCCGTCCCCGAGGCGGCGGGACACCCCGAGGGACCGGGCCCCCGGCACGAGGACGAGGTGGCGACCCGCGATCGACACCAGGGCCGTCAGTCTGGCGCCCTTCGAGCGCATCGGATCCTTCGTCACCTGGACGAGGATCGGCTGTCCCGACCTCAGGACGGTCTCGATGCGGGGCACCTCCTCGCCCTCGTCGCCGGCGATGCCGACCTCGCTCGCGTACAGGACACCGTTGCGGG
>DATADD010000091.1:0-4315 GCA_036258675.1 Actinomycetota bacterium
CCGCGCGGGGCCGCCTCCCTCCTCTCGCCCCGGCCTCAGCCGAGCCTGACCAACCTGTTCGCCGACGCCCCGCCGAGGAACTGCGAGTCGCCCCGCACCTCGGCGCGCAGCAGCGTTCGTCCGAAGATCCGCGGCCTGAAGGTGGCGGTGCAGTCGCCGTCCGAGGACCTCGTCGCCACGCGGGAGAAGGAGCGGCCGCCGTCGGTGGACCGCAGCAGCCTCACCTCGAGGCCTCCCCGAGGCCCGCAGGGGCGGAACGAGGCCCGCACGCGCACCCTGTCGCCCCTCTCGACCGCGGACCTGCCGATCGACAGCCCGACGCGCGTCCGCACCATCACGAGCTTGGCGGCCGAGGCCGCGCTCGCGCAGTCCCCGTCGCGCGCCACCGAGGCCGTGTACCGGGCGCTCCGGCGCGCCTCCAACCGCACCGAGAACCCGCCGCCCGACCCCGTGCGCGCGGTGGCGACGGTCGTGGCATCGCCCCCGAGGGGCTGCCGCCGGACCGTTACCTGCGCCCCCGCCGCGCACGCGGCGCGGGACGAGCTCAGCACGCCCCGCAGCTTGAAGCGCGACCCGTAGACCGGAGGCTCGACCGCCGACCACCTCAGGGTTCTGCCGTGGACGTAGTCGGCCCGCACGACGTCGGTGATGTTCGCGTTGGCCGACGTATCTCCGACGCCCTCGTCGCAGTCGGCGCCGTCGGCGTCCGACTGGGGATGGAAGCCCATGTCGCGATCCCAGTCGACCCAGAAGCAGATGTCCGCCGAGCCCGCGTCCCGCGACGAGCCGAGGCGCGCCGTGCAGCGGCCGTCCGCGCCCGTGACGCATGCGTCATCGACGTCGGCGGGGAACGCGCCGGGCGAGGAGGTGGCGTTCGCCCCGCCGAGGTTTTCCCCGTCGATCCTCCAGCCCGCCAAGGTCGCCGCACCGCCGATCCGGCAGACGACGCCGGCGGAGTCGTCGCCCACGACGACGACCGGGCTCTCGGCACAGTCGAGCCGCGCGTCCTTGGGTGTCGCAGGGAACCACTCCGTCACGACGACGTCGGTCCCGTCCTGTCCCGCGGCCCCCTCGCCGGCGGCGGGCTGCTCGGCCATGTCGGCCTCGACGGAGGCGTTGCTCCCGTCCTCGTCGATCCAGCCGCGCACCTCGTCGCGGCCCTCGACCGTCCCCTTGTACTTGATCGAGCAGGTGCGCGACTCGTCCACGTTGGTGGACGCGGGATCGTCGAGCGCGCCCACCGCCACGGTGCAGGAGCGGTCCGGGGACCCGGGCGTGTTGCCCCCGTCGGTGTCGCCGACCCCCACGATCTCGAAGTCGACCTCGACCGGGGCGACATCGGGCGGCGAGCTGAGCGTCGCCCGGATCGTCCGGTAGTCCCCCACCGCGACGTCGTCGACGTCGGGCTTGAGGTCGAGCCAGCGGCCCGCGCCGAAGGCGGTCCCCCCGACGAGCGGCGCCGCGAGCAGCGCCAGCGCGACCGCGGCCGCGCCCCCGCGCGCGCCACGGCCCCATCCTCCACGTGCCAATGTGGCCCCCTATCGTTCGTGCGTGATACATCTTCTACCAGTTTCTGGTAAGAGGGGATCGTGACAGAACGGGCGCAGGTGCCCAATAGCCCATAGGGACCAAATCCCGAGCTAGCCCCGGGCCCTAGGGTGAGACGGACGGCGACGGTGGACGCTGAGGAGGACGCGTGGGCCAGGGGCGGGCGAGGCCGGTCGCGGTCGTGGGCAGCTTCGCGGTCGGGCTCTCGCTGCGGGTCGAGCGCTGGCCGTCGTCGGGCGAGACGGTCCTGGCGGGCGACTTCGACCGTGGTCCCGGCGGCAAGGGCAGCAATCAGGCGGTCCAGATCGCGCGGCTCCGACACCCGGTGGAGCTCGTGGGAGCGATCGGGGACGACGACTTCGGCCGCATCGCTCTCGACCTGTACGAGACCGAGGGCGTGGGCACGAGCTGCCTGCGGCGCACGGACCGGCGCAACACGGGCGTCGGGTTCATCGTCATCGAACCCTCGGGCGACAACCGGATAGTGCTCGACCCGGGCGCCAACGCGCTGCTCGGCGAGGAGGATGTTCGGCGCGCCGCCCCCGTGATCGAGGCCGCCGCGGTCGTTCTCACGCAGCTCGAGATCCCCGCCGAGGCCGCGGCCGCGGCCCTGCGGGCGGGGCGCGCCGCGGGAGCGACCACGATCCTCAACCCGGCTCCGGCGCGGACCGTGCCGGGCGAGATCCTCGCCGATGTGGACCTGCTGACGCCGAACCAGACCGAGGCCCGGGTGCTCCTGGGGCTCGCCGCCGACGACCCGCGCCCCGACGCCGAGGTGTGCGAGGAGCTGCGCGCCGGGGGCGCCGGCACCGTCGTGATGACGCGCGGCGAGCGGGGAGCGCTGGTGGCGGCGGGCGACGGGTCGATGACCGAGGTCCCGAGCCGGGCCGTCGAGGTGGTCGACTCGACCGGCGCGGGAGACGCCTTCAACGGGACCCTCGCGGCCGCGCTCGCCGCGGGCGAGGCCCTCGAGGCCGCGGTCGCGCGCGCCGTCGTCGCGGGCGCGCTCGCGTGCCGGCGGCTGGGGGTGATCCCGTCGCTGCCGCGCGCCGACGAGCTGGAAGAGGCGCTCGGGGCGCGCCCGTGACCGACGTGTCGCTGCCTCTCGAGCCCGGTCGCTCGGCGCTGCTGCGGCTCGACACCGCGAGGGTGCTCAAGCGCTTCTTCCACCTCGAACGCGCGCTCGCGCTCGCGTGCGCGGGCTGGGTCCCCGGGGTCGCCCGGCTCGAGTCCAAGGCGCTGCTGGCGCACGCGTCGTGGCAGGACGCGATGACGGCCGGGTCGCTGCGCGAGCGGGTCTTCGAGCTGCGCTACCCGGACCGGAGCCTCGACACCGTGGGCGACGAGGCGCAGCTCGTGAGGCTGTTCGCGGCCGCGCTGCACGCGCCGAGCGGGGGCGCCCTCCTGCTCGGGCTCGCCCGCGTCCTCGTCCCCTGGCTGGGCGCCTCCTACGAGGCCTACCTCGAGGCGTCCGACGACGTCGTCGACGGCCCCACGCGCCGGTTCCTGCGCGTCGCGGTCGAGGAGAAGAGCGCGCAGGGGGACGAGCTCGAGGCGGCCGGCGAGGCGGAGCTCCGGGCCGGGGCGCGCCCCGATGCCGAGCGCTGGGTCGAGGCCCTCGGCGCGCTCCTCGTCCGGCTCGGCGGGCCGGGCCTCGACGGGCCGCGCCCCGGGGTCGAGGTGCCCGACGTCGTGTCCCCGGGCAGGCCCTTCGCGCTCGCGCAGCAGCCCGCGCGCGACGAGCGCTACTTCTCCTGCAGCTTCTACTGGCCCGACATCGTCGACCCCGCGTGGCCCTACGGGGAGGGCCTCCGGCTGCAGCTGCGCAGCGCGGTCAGCCACCTCAACGAGGTGTGGGCGGTCGAGACCGCGGGCGCCATCCTCGTCGGCCTCGCCGATGCGCTCGGGTGGGACTTCGTGCACGACGCGGCGCGCTGGCTCTACGACGAGAGCAGGCACATGGCGATGGGGAGGCGACGGCTCGAGTGGTGGAGCCTCGACCCCGCGGAGGTCCCGCTCGGCAGCTACATCTACGAGGCGTGCCGGGGGCAGGACGCCGTGACGCGCCTCGGCATGCTGGCCTTCTTCGAGACCAAGAACATCGGCCGCAAGCGGGAGCGCGCCGACGAGCTCGGCCGCCTCGGCGACCGGACGAGCCAGCGCGACATGGACTTCGACTGGGCCGACGAGGCGATCCACACGGGCTACGGCCGCCGCTGGTTGCGGCGCGCCCTGCAGGCCTCGGGGAGGGACCCGGAGTCGTGGCCCGAGGTCGTCGCCCGCTGCGAGGAGCTCGTGCGGGAGCGCGTCGCCCGGGCGACCCCCGAGGAGGTCGACGCGATCAGGGCCCAGGCGCGGCGCCTGATCGAGATCGCGGAGCGAAGAGCGGCCGCCCCGTAGCGCGCTCAGGGTTCGGCGCGCCCTCCCGAGAGCAGGTCGAACAGCATCCGCTTGAAGCGCTCCTTGTCGGCCCGCACGACGACTTCGGCGTTGGGCTTCCGCTCGAGGACGCCGAAGGTGTCCACGACGCTGTAGCCGCTCGTGAGCTCCCCGCGCGTCTCGACGTCGACGAAGAACCGCCCTCGCGCCCGGATCACGCCCTCGTCGATCGCCATCGCGATCGTCAAGGCGTCGGGGTGCGAGATCCCGTCGATGCCGGGCCCGTGGGGGTGGGCTCGCATGAACTCCCACGCGCCCGCGTTGGCGGCGAGGTAGAACTCGCTGATCTCGTTGCGCATCTCGAACACGGGCTCGAGCTCGTCGCGCA
>DATADD010000092.1:0-12911 GCA_036258675.1 Actinomycetota bacterium
CACCGACGCCTACCTCCACGCGCACTACGACGTGCTCGCCGGCCGGGTGCGGACCGAGCCGCAGGGCTTCGAGCTCCGCCCGGGGGTGTGGGTGGGCGAAGACGTCGAGATCGACCCGACCGCCCGCGTCGAGGGCCCCGCCATCATCGGCGACAACAGCCGCATCCATCCCGGGGCTCGGGTCGGCCCCTACTCCGTCATCGGCGACAACGTCGTCCTCGGCGACGAGGCCGCGGTCTCCGCCAGCGTCGTCATGGATCGCGCCCACCTCGGGGCCCTGGCGCAGGTGCGCTCGAGCGTGCTCGGACGCTCCGCCTCGCTCGGCAAGGGCGTGATCGTCGAGGAGGGCGCCGTGCTGGGCGACGAGGTCTCGGTCGGCGCCGGGGCCCTCATCAAGCCTCGAGTGAAGATCTACCCTTCGCGCAGCGTCGAGGCCGGCGCAATCGTGACGCAGAGCGTCGTGCGGGAGCGGCGCGCGAGCCGGAGCCTGTTCGGGTCCCGGGGGCTCTCGGGGGTCGTCAACGTCGGGGTGACGCCACAGGTGGCGGTGCGCGTGGGGATGGCCTACGGGACCATGCTGAAGCGCGGGAGCGTCGTCGTCACCGGTCGCGACGCGAGCCGCGCCGCCCGCACGATGAAGAGGGCGGTCATAGCGGGGCTCACATCGACCGGTGTCACGTGCCACGATCTCGAGCTCATGCCGCTGCCCGTGACCCGGTTCGCGGTCCGCAACGAGCAGGCGGCAGGCGGCGTCAGCTTCAAGACCTCCGCGCGCGACGACGAGATCGTCGAGATCCGCCTGTTCGACTCGGACGGCACCGACCTCCCCGAGACGACCCAGCGCAAGGTGGACCGCATCTTCTTCCGGGAGGACTTCCGTCGCCCCGGCCACCGCGGCCTCGGCGAGCTCGAGTTCCCGCCCCACGTGGTGGAGCAGTACGCCGGCGGGCTCGTGCGCGCCCTCGACGTCGACGCCGTCAGGCGAGCCGGCCTCAAGGTGGTCGTCGACTACGCCTACGGCCCCACCTCGCTCATCGGGCCCTCGGTGCTGGGCCGCCTCGGGTGCGACGTGCTCGCCCTCAACGCGTTCACCGACGAGCACCGCCCGACGCTCGTCGAGAGGGACCTCGCCCGCCTCCTGCGCCGGCTCTCCGACCAGGTCGGCAACTCCGGCGCGGACGTGGGGGTGCTGCTCGAGCCGGGCGGCGAGATCGCCCACCTCGTCGACGACCGCGGGCGGGCGCTCGGCCACTCGCGGGCGCTGCTGGCCTTCGTCGGGCACGAGGCGGCGCGCGGTGCAGGCGTCGCCGTGCCGGTGTCGTCCTCCATGGCCTGCGAGCGACTCGCGGCGGCGGCCGGCGCCAAGCTCGTGTGGACGCCGACCGCATGGGCGGCCCTCATGGCGCGCGCGACGCGCCCCGAGGTCGGCTTCGCCGGCAACGCCGAGGGGGCCCTGATCTGGCCGCGCTTCATGCCGGCCCCCGACGCTCTGTTGACCTTCGGGAAGGCGCTCGAGCTCGTCGCCACCAGCGTCCGTCCCCTCGGGGATCTCGTCGACGACCTCCCGCCGGCCCATGTCGTTCGCCGGGAGGTGCGCACGCCGTGGCAGCTCAAGGGGGCCGTGATGCGCAGGATCGCGAGCCTCTCGGTCCCGGGGCGGCTGATGCTGCTCGACGGGGTCAAGGTGATCGAGCCGGACCGATGGGCGCTCGTGATCCCGCACCCGGAGGAGCCTCTGTGCGTGGTGTGGGCCGAGGCCGGGACCGCGGAGGAGTCGGCGGCCCTCGCCTCCACCTATGTCCGCAGGGTCGAGTCGATCGTGGCGGAGCACGGCGGCTGAGTGTCAACTCGTCTTCTTGGTGACTTGTCGACAGCCGATCGAGAGGAGAAGAGATGCCGGACATCCCCGACGACCTCCGCTACACGCGCGCCCACGAGTGGGCGCGTCAGGCGGAGGGCAAGGTGATCGTGGGGATCACGGACTACGCCCAGGACCAGCTCGGAGACGTCGTCTTCGTCGGGCTCCCCGACCCCGGGTCGGAGGTGAGGGCGGGGGAGCCCTTCGGCGAGGTCGAGTCGACTAAGTCGGTATCGGACGTCTACAGCCCCGTGTCGGGGACCGTCGCGGCCAAGAACGAAAGGGTCGAGCAGAGCCCGGACCTCCTGAACTCCGACCCCTACGGCGACGGCTGGCTGGTCGAGGTCGAGCCGACCCAGGAGGGCCTCGGCGAGAGCCTCAGCGCCGAGGAGTACCGCCGCTTCCTCGAGGAAGAGGAGTAGGTTGACCAACCTTAACCGTCGTCTATAGGGTCAGCGAGCGATGTACTGCAACAACTGCGGGCACCGCAACCCGGAGGGGGCGAACTTCTGCTCCTCCTGCGGCGCGCCGCTCGCGGATGCGGCCTCTTCCGACACCACGGTCACGTTCATGCCGGGCGAGCTCGAGGCCGACCTCGAGGAGGAGGTCCACATCTCGCCCGACGAGCTCGAGGGGGGGCGGGGCGTCCTCATCGTCAGGCGGGGCCCGAACGCGGGGAGCAAGTTCTTTCTCGACGCCGACGCCACGAGCATCGGACGCCACCCGGAGAGCGACATCTTCCTCGACGACATCACCGTGTCGCGCCGGCACGCGGAGATCCGGCGGGGGGGCAGCGACTTCTCGCTGCACGACGTGGGCAGCCTGAACGGCACCTACGTCAACCGCGAGCGGGTCGAGACCGGCGAGCTTCGGTCCGGCGACGAGATCCAGATCGGCAAGTTCAAGCTCGTCTTCCTCACCGGGGCCTAGACGTGCCGCTGTCCCGCTCGCGCGACTACCTCAGCATCGGCGAGGTGCTCGAGACGATCCGCCCCGAGTTCCCCGACATCAGCATCTCCAAGATCCGCTTCCTGGAGAACGAGGGTCTCATCGCCCCCGAGCGCACGGCCTCGGGCTACCGCAAGTTCTACGACGGCGACGTGGCCCGCCTCCGCTACATCCTGTCGCTGCAGCGAGATCAGTTCCTCCCCCTCCGGGTCATCCGGGAGCGCCTCGCGCGGGGCGACGGCGAGGAGGCGCTCCCCGAAGCCCCCGCGCGCCCCGACCCGCAGCCCGCTGCGAGCGCGGTCGAGGAGCCCGGGCCCGACCGCGTCGAGCTCACGCGCGACGGCCTCGTCGAGGCATCCGGGCTCACGCCCCAGCAGCTCGCCTCGCTCGAGGACTACGGGATCCTGGCCGCGCGCCGGGACGGGGGGCCCTACGGGCGGGACGACCTCGACGCCGCGCGCGCCGCCGCCGGTCTCCTCCACCACGGGCTCGAGGCCCGCCACATGAGGATGATCAGGCACGCGGCCGAGCGGGAGGCCGACGTCGTGGAGCAGGTCGTGGGCCCCCTGCTGCTGCGCCGCGATCCCGCGGCCCACGCCGAGGCGACCGCCGCGGCCCGCTCGCTGGTGGAGCACTCGCGCCGGCTGCGCGACGCGCTCGTGCGCGTCCGCCTCGGCGATCTCCTCTAGATCTCTCGTCGACAAGTGGACAAGTCGACCGCTTGCCTCGCGGCCCTGGTGGCACTCGTGCTCGGGGTCGCGTTCCCCGCCCCGGGCGATGGGGGCACGGCACGCTCGGGGTGGCGGGCGGGGCGTCTCACCTGCGCCGCCTGCCTCGTGGTGGACGACACCGGGACCCGCCTCTTCGGGCGCCGGGCGGGAGCTGCTCGGGCGCCCGCGAGCACGACGAAGATGGTGACCGCGCTGCTCGTGTCGCGCCGGGCGCGTCGCGGTGCCGCCGTGACCGTGTCGGCGAGGGCGGCGTCGACGGGGGGAGGCGGCCTCGACCTCGTCGCGGGCGACCGGTTCACCGTCGGCGAGCTGCTCCACGCCCTTCTGTTGACCTCCTCCAACGATGCCTCGGTCGCGCTGGCGGAGCACGCGGCGGGGTCGGAAGCGGCGTTCGTGTCCGCCATGAACCGTCTTGCGAGGCGCCTCGGCGCGCGCGCCACCCACTTCGTCACCCCGCACGGGCTCGACCGCTCCGGCCACGTCTCGACCGCGGCGGACCTCGTCCTCATCGCCCGCGCCCTGCTGCGCGATCCCTATCTGGCGCGCATCGTGGCGACGCCCCGGGTCACGATCCAGGGCCCCGAGGGGTCGATCCCGCTCGAGAACCGTAACGCTCTACTCGAGACCTATAGAGGTGCGATCGGGGTCAAGACGGGCTTCACGGACGAGGCGGGGGAGGTCCTCGTGGCCGCGGCCCGGCGCGGGGGGCGGGAGCTCATCGCGGTCGCGATGGGGTCGCGCAACGCGGCCCGGGACTGCCGCCGGCTCCTCGACCGCGGCTTCGAGCTCCTCCGCACGGCCACGGTCGTCGCGCCTCGTCACCCCGTCGGGACGCTCGTGTTCGACCCCGCGGGGTCGGTGCCGGTGGTGGCGGGAGAGCGCGTCCGGGGCATGTGGCGCCCCGCGTCGATCGGCCTGCGCTTCCACCCCGACCCCGAGGCCGAGCCGCCGCTCGCGCGGGGCGTGCGGGTCGGGACCGTGGTCGTGTCGGCTCGCGGACGCCCCGTCGCGTCCGTGCCCGCGGTCGCGGCGGGGGGCCTCGAGGTGGGGGGCGGCCGGCCTCTCCTCGGTGCGCTGGGGGCGCTGCTGCGGATCGGGTCCGCGATCGCGGCTGCGGTGGGGGAGACGTGAGCGAGAGCGAGGGCGAAGGCCTCGAGGTGCTCGTGGGCCCCGCCGCGCTCGCGCGACGCGTCGGCGAGCTCGGCGCCGAGATCGCGGCCGTCTACGCCGGCCGGGGCGCGCCGCCGCTCGCCGTGGGGATCCTGCGGGGCTCGACGCCGTTCCTCGCCGATCTCGTGCGGGCCATGGACCTCGACGTGGAGGTCGATTTCATGTCGATCTCGTCGTACGGGGGGAGCGAGGGCTCGGGCGTCGTCCGGATCCTGAAGGACCTCGAGCAGGACATCGGGGGGCGCGACGTCCTCGTCGTCGAGGACATCGTCGACACCGGGCTCACGCTCGCCTACCTGCGCCGCGCCCTCGCGGCGCGCTCGCCTCGCTCCGTTCGGGCCGCCACCCTGCTCGACAGGCGCGCGCGGCGGATCGTCCCGGTTCCCGTCGAGCACGTCGGCTTCGAGATCCCCGACGTGTTCGTCGTCGGTTACGGCCTCGACTGGCACGGGCAGTGGCGCAACCTCGCGGCCGTCGTCGCGGTGCGCGAGCCCGCCGGGGCCGCGGCGGCCGGGCTCGAGCGGCTCTTGAAAGCGGGGCGCGGACAGGCATCCGAGGCGACGAGACGACCGCACACAGGAAGAGGGGGGTGTTAGGTTGCCGCCATGATCGAGCTTTCGCTCGTGGGGGTGCGGGTCGAGCTTCCGACCAACCAGCCGATCGTCCTGCTGAAGGAGACGAACGGGGACCGCTATCTCCCCATCTGGATCGGCGCGGTCGAGGCCACCGCGATCGCCTTCGCCCTCCAGGGCGTGGAGACCCCTCGTCCCATGACGCACGATCTCCTGCGCGACATCATGAAGGAGACCGAGATACAGGTGGAGAGGGTCCTCATCAACGATCTCGTCGACTCCACCTTCTTCGCGGTGATCCGCATGGCGATGGACGGCCGCACCGCGGAGGTGTCGTCGCGCCCCAGCGACGCGATCGCGCTCGCGGTCCGCATCGACGCACCCATCTTCGCCGCCGAGGAGGTCCTGGAGCAGGCCGGCATCGAGCTGCGCGACGAGGAGGAGACCGAGGTCCAGAAGTTCCGCGAGTTCCTCGACCAGGTGACCCCGGAGGACTTCGCCACCGGCCAGTAGGTCGGAAAGAGAGCAACCTTCTACCTCCGATAGACCCTTGTCGTTGACATCGCGGCCCATGGGTGACACCCTTGGCAGGCTCGTAGTTACGCGCGTGTCACTCGGCCTCGCCGGAGGAGGTGCTCGAGCCCCGATGCAGGACACGACCGAGGAGATGGGCTACCGCGGCCCCCAGGCCTGCAAGATCGTCGGGATCACCTACCGACAGCTCGACTACTGGACCCGCACGGGGCTCGTCGTCCCCTCCCTGCAGCAGGCGGCGGGCTCGGGGACGCAGCGGCTCTTCTCCTTCAACGACCTCTTGCAGCTCAAGGTCATCAAGAGCCTCACGGACGCCGGCGCCAGCCTGCAGAAGGTGCGCCAGGCCATCGACTACGTCCGCAACCACCTCGCCGACGACTGGGCCCGGCTCACGATCGTGACCGACGGCGCCGGCGTCTACGCGTGCACCTCCGACGCCGAGGTGGTGGATCTGCTGCGCTCGGGCCAGGGGGTCCTGGGGGCCGTCGTCGCCGTCGACCGCGTGCGCGCGCAGCTCGGCGGCGACCTGCGCGAGCTCCGGCCCCCGACGCAGCCGGCGCGGCAGGCGGGCGACGCCCGCGCAGGGGAGGGGTGAGTCGATCCCCGGAGCGGACACCCTGTCGCTGCCGCACGAGTCGGTCGAGTTCGCGCACGCGAGCGAGCGCCAGTTCGCCAAGCTGCTCGACTTCTACGAGATCGCATGGGCCTACGAGCCCACCACGTTCGCGATCGCATGGGGCGCCGACGGAAGCGCGACGGCGCGTTTCACGCCCGACTTCTATCTGCCCGAGTTCGACCTCTACATCGAGATCACGACGCTCAGCCAGAAGCTCGTCACGAAGAAGAACCGCAAGGTTCGCCGGCTCCGGGAGCTCTATCCCGACGTCAGGTGCAAGATCCTGTACCAGCGCGACTACCTCTCCTTGCTCGTGAAGTACGGGCTCGAGGAGCCCGCCGGCGAGCTGCCGGTCGAAGAGGGCGGCGCCGGCTTCCTGGCGGGCTGACGTGGGGGAGGGGGCGCGCGCGAGCCCTCTGCTCGAGGCCCATCGCGAGCTGGGCGCCAAGCTCACCGACTTCGCGGGCTGGAGCATGCCCCTGCAGTACGCGGGCATCGTCGCGGAGCACCGCGTCGTGCGCGACGCCGTCGGGGTGTTCGACGTCTCCCACCTCGGCAAGCTGAGGGTACGGGGAGCCGATGGGGGCGCCGCTCTCCAGGAGGCCCTGACCGCGGACGCGCTCTCGCTGCCCGTGGGGCGAGCCCGCTACGCCCTCGTCCTGACCGAGGAGGCCGGGTGCGTCGACGACGTGTTCGTGTACCGCCTCGCCGACGAGGAGTGGCTCGTGGTCCCGAACGCCGCCAACGTCGAGGCCGTCGCCGAGGCGATCGCGTCCTCGGGAGGGGAGCCCGTCGACGAGTGGGATCGGTGGGCGATCCTCGCCGTCCAGGGCCCGCGCTCGATGGCGCTCGTCGACGAGGTCCTCCCCGGGACGGGCGCGGCGGACCTCCGGATGCACGAGTGGACGGGGGTCGACGTGCTCGGTGAGCCGGGCATCCTGGCCCGCACCGGCTACACGGGAGAGAGGGGCGTCGAGCTTTACGCCCCCGCCGGCCGGGCCCGGCCCGTCTTCGACGCCCTCCTCGAGAAAGGGGGGGTGCCCGTCGGGCTCGGCGCCCGCGACACCCTCCGGCTCGAGATGGGGTACGCCCTCTACGGGCACGAGCTCGCGCGCGACATCAACCCGCTCGAGGCCGGTTTGGGCTGGGCGATCGCGTGGGACACGCCGTTCCGCGGCCGCGCCGCGCTCGAGAGGGTGCGCGCCGAGGGGCCGCGCCGGACGCTCTTCGGCGTGCGCTGCCAGAGCCGGGGGGTCCCCCGCCAGGGCTACCGCGTGACGCGCGCGGGCGAGCAGGTGGCGACGCTCACGAGCGGGAACTTCTCGCCCACGCTGGAGACCGGGATCGGCCTCGCCCTCGGCGACGCGCGGCGCGTCCCGGCCGAGGGAGACCGGGTCGAGATAGACGCGCGCGGCCGCTCCTTGGAGGCAATATGTGTGCGCCCGCCGTTCCTGCGGCGGTGAGGTTCCGCATCGATAAGTCGACAAATCGATAGATCGCCGAGGGGGCTGGCGTGGACTTCCTCCCGCACACGAGCGCCGACGTCGAGGCGATGCTGGCGGCTGTCGGCGTCGACCGCGTCGCGGACCTGTTCGCCCCGATCCCGGAGCGCTTCCTGCGGGACCGCGATCTCGCGCTGCCGCCGGCCCTGACCGAGCCCGAGCTCGTCGCCCACATGGGCGAGCTCGCACGCGGGGCGGAGGGAGCCGCCGCGCTGACGTGCTTCGCGGGGGGCGGCGCGTACGACCACCACGTGCCGGCCGCGGTCCGGGCGCTCGCGGGCCGGGCCGAGTTCGCCACCTCCTACACGCCCTACCAGCCGGAGCTGTCCCAGGGGGTCCTCCAGGCGCTCTACGAGTTCCAGACGGCCCTGTGCGAGATCTTCGGGATGGAGGTCGCCAACGCGTCCCTCTACGACGGGGCCAACGCCCTCGTCGAGGGCGTCAACCTCGCGGTGAGGGCGCGCGGCAGGGAGCGGGTCCTCGTCTCGGAGGGGGTCCACCCCCACTACCGAGCGGTGCTTCAGACCTACACTTCAGGTCTAGGGTTGGAGATCGTCACCGTGCCGCTCGGCGAGCGGGCCGCGACCCGGTGGGACGACGTCGACGCGGACGGGTCCGCCGCGGTCGTGTGGGCCTATCCCAACTTCCTCGGGGCGCTCGAGCCTAGTCCGGCCGAGCTCGCCCACGACCACGGCGCCCTCGCGGTCGCGGTCGCGGACCCGACCGCGATGGGCGTCCTCGCGTCGCCGGGGCAGCTCGGGGCCGACGTCGCCGTGGGGGAGGGCCAGGGGCTCGGCAACGGCCTCGTCTACGGCGGGCCCTACGTGGGCCTGTTCGCGACCAAGCTGGCGCTCGTGCGCCAGGTCCCCGGGCGCATCGCCGGCGCCACCACCGACGCCGACGGGCGGCGCGCCTACGTGCTCACCCTCCAGGCGCGCGAGCAGCACATCCGCCGGGCCAAGGCGACCTCGAACGTGTGCACGAACCAGACCCTCATGGCGATCGCGGCGCTCGTCCACCTCTGCTGGCTGGGCCCGGACGGCCTCGAGCGGCTCGGGCGGCTGTGCCTGGCGCGCACGGCGGAGGCGGCCCGGGCCCTCGAGGCCGTCCCGGGGTGCTCGGTTCGATTCGACGGGCCGCGCTTCAAGGAGCTCGTGCTCGAGACCCCGGTGGAGGGGGAGCGGCTCGTGCAGGCGCTCGCCCGGAGGGGCTTCCTCGCCGGCCCCTCGCTCGGACGATGGTGGCCGGAGCTGCGCAACTGCATCCTGGTGGCGTGCACGGAGCGGCGCACGGGCGAGGAGATCGAGGCGCTCGCGGAGGCGGTCGAGAAGGAGCTGGCCGAGCTGTGACGGCCGCCACCGAAGCCGGCGGGGGGGAACCCCTGGAGCGGTCCGCGGGGGGCCGCGCCGCGTCCCCGCTCGTCTTCGAGCTGTCCCGGCCCGGGCGTCGGGCGTGGTCGCTTCCCGACCCCGGCGAGGACGGCGACGTCCCCGAGGAGCACCGGAGGCGGCAGCGGCCGCGCCTGCCCGAGGTGAGCGAGCTCGACCTCGTGCGCCACTTCACCCGGCTGTCGCAGCGCAACTGGGCGATCGACGTCGGCGCCTACCCGCTCGGGTCGTGCACGATGAAGTACAACCCCAAGGTGGGGGAGGAGACGGCCGCCCTGCCGGGCTTCTCCCGCCTTCACCCATCCGCCCCCGACAACCTCGTCCAGGGCGCGCTCGAGCTCCTCGGAACCCTCGAGGAGGCGCTGTGCGAGGCGACGGGGATGGCGCGGCTCACCTTTCAACCGGCCGCGGGGGCCCAGGGCGAGCTCACCGGCCTCCTCGTCATGCGCGCCTTCCACGCCTCGAACGGCGACGAGCGGAGCCGCGTGATCATCCCGGACTCCGCCCACGGCACCAACCCGGCGAGCGTGTCGCTCGCCGGCTACCGGGCCCACGAGGTGCGGTCGGACCGCCGGGGCCTCGTCGACGTCGCCGCCCTCGAGGACGCGCTCGACCGCGACGTCGCCGGGCTGATGCTCACGAACCCGAACACACTCGGCCTGTTCGAGCGCGATATCGGCAGGATCGCCGAGGCGGTCCACGACGCCGGAGGCCTTCTCTACTACGACGGGGCCAACTTCAACTCGATCGTGGGCGTCGCCCGCCCCGGCGATATGGGCTTCGACATCGTCCATCTCAACCTCCACAAGACCTTCGCCACACCCCACGGTGGCGGAGGACCGGGGTCGGGCCCGCTCGCGGTGTCCGAGCGCCTCGAGCGCTTCCTGCCCGCCCCCGTGCTCGCGCGCGACGAGGGCTCGGGGCGGTGGCGCTGGGACCACGACCGTCCCGACTCGATCGGGCGCATCCACTCCTTCCACGGCAACTTCGGCATCAACGTGCGCGCCTACGCGTACCTGCGATCGCTCGGCCCCGACGGCCTGCGCAGGGTCGCCGAGATGGCGGTCCTGAACGCGAACTACCTCCGGGTCCTGGTGAAGGACGCGCTCCCGACCGCCTACGAGGGCACCTGCATGCACGAGTTCGTCTCGACCGCCAAGGGCCTCAGGCGCCACGGCGTCAAGCTCGTCGACGTCGCGAAGCGGCTCATCGACCTCGGCTACCACCCGCCCACGGTCTACTTCCCTCTCGTCGTGGAGGAGGCGCTCATGGTCGAGCCGACCGAGACGGAGTCGAAGGAGACGATCGACGGGCTCGCGGCCGCGCTCGTGCAGGCCGTGGGCGAGGCCGAGCAGGACGCCGACCGGCTCAAGCGGGCGCCGGTGACCACGCCCGTCCGGCGCCCCGACGATGCGGTCGCGGCGCGCCGGCTCGACGTGCGCTGGAGGCCGGAGGGCGAGGCGGGCTAGCCGGCCGGCGCCTCGGGTTCGGCCGGAAGCGCCAGGGCCGCGGCGCCCGTCGAGCCCGCGGGCGGGGGCGGCTCGCGCGTCCCCGCGGTCCCGCCCTCGCCGGGAGGCACGTCGCCCCAGGAGACGATGTAGAGGCGCTTCGAGTTGAAGACCGTGCCGCACCGGAGGCACATGATGTTGCGCCGCCCCGAGGGCCTCCGCACCCACGCCGGCATGCGGCAGACGGGGCACTCCAGCTCCGTGGGGCGACGGGACCACCTCGCCCCGGCCGACGCCACCGAGGTGCTCCGCACGGCCCCCCGGCGACGCCACGGCTGCCACCTGCTCACATCTCGCTCCTTTCTCGCCCATCGTAAGCCCGCTCGAGGCCCCGGCGCAGGGGGGGAGGAGGACCGGCGTGTGGTTTACATAACGTAGATTATGGGCGAAGCGGCGAGGCCCCCGGGCGATGCCGGAGGCGGTCCGCCAGTCCCCACAGCGTGACCCGGCCGAGCGCCTCGAGCACGACCGCCCGGCTCAGCTTGGAGCGGCCCCGGATGCGGTCGACGAACACGATCGGAACCTCGACCACGCGGCCGCCTGCGGCCGCCACGCGCCGCACCATCTCGATCTGGAACCCGTAGCCCTCCGACCGCACCCCGCCGAGGTCCAGCCCCGCCAGCGTCTCCGCCCGATAGGCGCGGAACCCGCTCGTCGAGTCGCGGACGTCGAGGCGCAGCCACCACCGGGCGTAGGCGTTGCCCCACGCCGACAGGTTGCGCCGGTAGGGCCCCCAGTCCGGGATGCCGCCGCCGTCGACGTAGCGCGACCCGATCACGAGGTCGGCGTCCTCGAGCGCCCTCAGCAGGCGCGGGACGTCGGCGGGGTCGTGGGAGAGGTCGCCGTCCATCTCCATCACGGCCGTGTAGCCGCGCGCCAGGGCCCATCTGAAGCCGGTCACGTACGCGGTCCCGAGGCCCATCTTGCGCGTCCTCTCGAGCAGGTGCACGGCGCGCCCCGCGTCCGCGAGGGCCGCGACGAGCTCGGCGGTCCCGTCCACGGACCCGTCGTCGACGACGAGGACCTCGACGCGCTCGGGGGCGCACTCGAGCACGCGCTCGACGAGTATCTCGATCGTCGCGGCCTCGTTGAACGTCGGCACGACTACGAGGGCGCGCTCCGACACGCTCGACGGGGACCCGGACATCACCCGAGCGTAGCCCGGCGAGACCGCGCCGCAACGAGCGAGACGATCGAGACGAGGCCGCACAGCAGCGGGAACCAGTCGCCGGTGCGCGCGTAGAAGGACGGCTCGGTCGCGAACCGCACGGTCGCGACCGCGCTCGCCCGCTCGCCGACAGGGGTCTGGCCCCGCACGTCCCCCGCGGGCGACACGAACGCCGACGTCCCCGAGATGGCGGCGTGCACGACCCAGACACCGTTCTCCACCGCGCGCACGCGGCTGAAGGCGAGATGCTGCTCGGAGGCCCACGAGTCGCCCCACGTCGACGTGTTGGTCGCGACCACGAGCAGCCGCCCTCCCGCGTCGATGCGCGCCCTCACGAGCGAGCCGAAGTCGCCCTCGAACGAGATGACCGGGGCCACCACTCCCCCCGCGACGTCGAAGAGCGTCGCGCGGTCGCCGGGGATCGCGTCGCGCGGCACCTGCTCGAGCATCGGGATCCAACCGAGCAGCGGGCGCGCCGGGATGTACTCGCCGAAGGGCACGAGGTGCGTCTTCTGGTAGCGGTCCACGATGTCCCCTTCGGCGGACACGAGGAACGCCATGACGAGATAGCGATCGGTGCCGACGTCGAGGTTGCCTCCCACGATGAGCGGCGAGCCCACCGCGCGCGCCGCGCGCGCGACCGAGGCGGCGGCCGCGGGCGTGCGTTCGATGTCGAGGCCGACCGAGCTCTCCGGCCATACGACGAGGTCGGGGCGCGCGGGGGCGAGCGCCCGGGTGAGCCGCTCGTGACTGCGGACGATCGCGAGCTCCTTGTCGAACAGCGACGCGAACCCCGTGGGCACACCTCCCTGCACGATCGCGACGCGCACGGGCGCGCCGTCGGGGGCGGCCGCGGGCACGGCCAGCGGCGCCAGGAGCGCGGCGACCGCGACGGTCGCGGCCGACACCGCTCCGC
>DATADD010000093.1:0-18018 GCA_036258675.1 Actinomycetota bacterium
TCCTGCCCGCGCGCGCGGCGCGCCGCGCCAAGGGGACGACGTTCGCGGCGATCGACTGGGGGCATACGAAGGCGTTCGCGTCCCCCATCCCGCAGCAGGGGGTGTTCGTCAACGTGGCCGGCCGCGAGCGCTTCGGCATCGTGGCGCCCGCGGACGTCGGCCCGCTCACCGACGAGATCGTCGGGCGCTTCGAGGACCTCACCGGCCCCGACGGCCGGCCGGTGACCGATGTCGTGCATCGCGCCGAGGAGGTCCTCGGCCGGGACGCGGTCCCGGGCGCGCCCGACCTCTTCCCCGTGCTGCGCGACCACCGCTACGAGCTCGACGACGAGGTCTTCCACCGCGATCCCTTCACCGAGCTGGGGCACCTCCCGCGCGGCGTGCACCATCCCGAGGGCATCGTCGTCGTGAGCGGACCCGGCGTCCGGGCGGGAGCCCGCGTGTCGGGGTCCGTGATGGACGTGGCCCCCACGCTCCTGCACATGGCCGGGCTCGGCGTCCCCGAGGGCCTCGACGGCGACGTGCTCGCGGGCGCGTTCGAGCGCGCCGCTCTGGCAGACAATCCCATCCGCCGGGTGGCTCCCGTAGTATCCGGGCGACGCGAGGGAAGCTCTCCCTACTCGCGCGAGGAGGAGAGGGTCATCGAGGAGTCGCTGAAGGGCCTGGGGTACCTCTAGTGCACCTCCGCCCGCGACCCCGGCGCGCCGGGGTGCGTTAGCCGTGGCCCAGCCCGCGCCCGCGCTCGAGACGCGCGCCGCGGCGGCGCGCCGCCCCCTGCAGCGGCGCAGCGTCAAGCGGATCGGGCTGCGCATGGTGGCCGACGGCATCGCGGTGTCCGCGGCCATGTTCATCGCGTCGATAGTTCGCTTCGAGATCCTCCCCGGCACGCCGGCCGTGACGGTGGACTACGCCCTGCTGACCGCGCTCGCGAGCCCGGCGATGGTGCTCGTCTTCTACCTCTACGGCCTCTACGAGCCGCGCCAGGTCCTGAGCCCCGTGACGGAGTTCAAGCAGGTCTTCCACGGGATGGTGACGGGCACCGTCCTGCTGTTCCTCGGGGACTCGTTCTTCAACCTCCAGCTCGCGCGCGGGTGGGTGCTCGCCGCGCTCGTGGCCGGCTGCCTCGTCGTGGGCGGCGAGCGGCTGTTCATCCGCAAGCTGCTGCACTACCTGCGGCGACGGGGCGGCGACGTCACGCGCGCGATCGTGTTGGGCGCCAACCACGAGGCCGCGGTGCTGGCCCGGACGATCCAGCGCGAGGCGTGGCTCGGCTATCGCATCGTCGGGTTCGTCGACGATCTCCCGCCGCGCGGCTTCGAGCTCGGCTCGGTGCGGGAGCTGCTGGGCTCCACGAGCGATCTCGTCGAGCTCATCCACGCCCACGACGTCGGGCTCGTGCTCGTGAGCGCCTCGGCCTTCGACGCGGCCAAGCTCAACCGGATCTTCTGGGAGCTGCAGGAGCTCGACGTCGACCTCCAGGTGACGTCGGGCACGGTCGATCTGCTCGCGTCGCGCATGACGGTCCAGTCGGTCGCCGGGGTCCCGCTGTTCTACGTGCGGCGCACCGGGGTGAGCCGGGTGCAGCGGGCGATCAAACGCACCGTCGACCTGGCGGGATCTGCGGCGGGGCTCCTGCTGCTGTCGCCCTTCCTCGTCGCCACGGCGATATGGATCTCGCTCGACACACCCGGCGGTCCCTTCTTCACGCAGGTGCGGGTGGGGCGCGACGGGCGCCACTTCCGACTGTGGAAGTACCGCACGATGGAGGCAGACGCCGAGGAGAGGCGCGTCGAGCTCGAGCACCTCTCGGAGGGCCCCGGCCTGCTGTTCAAGCTCAAGGAGGACCCGCGCATAACGCGCGCCGGCCGGATCCTGCGACGATTCTCCCTCGACGAGCTGCCGCAGCTATACAACGTCCTGCGAGGCGAGATGAGCCTCGTGGGACCGCGGCCCGCCCTTCCGAGCGAGGTCGAGCAGTACGACGACTGGGTCCGCAACCGCCTGCGCGTGAGGCCGGGCATGACGGGACTGTGGCAGGTGAGCGGCCGCACGGAGACGTCGTTCGCCGACTACATCCGCTACGACCTCTTCTACATCCAGAACTGGTCGGTGTCGCTCGACCTGTGGATCATGTGGCGCACGCTGCGCGCCGTGCTGAGCGGAGAGGGCGCCCACTAGCCGAGCCGCGGCCCGCTCCGTCGCGCGCCGTCCGCCGGCGGTAGTCTCGCTCCATGCTCGAGGAGCTCGTCGTGGTCGTCGAGGACCGGCCCGGGGTCATGGCGGAGATCGGCGAGATCCTGGGCAACTCCGGAGTCAACATCGAGACGCTGTGCGCGTTCGCCCACGAGGGCAAGGGGATCATCCACCTCGTCGCCGACGACGGAGACGAGGCCGGCGAGGCGCTCCGGGCCAACGGCTTCCGCATCGAGGACAGCCATCCCGTGCTAACCACGACGCTCGATGACCGGCCGGGAGAGCTCGGGCGCTACTGCCGCAAGCTGGCGTCGGCGGGGATCGCCATCTCGGCCGTCTACGTGGCGCGCCGCGAGCACGGTGAGACCGAGCTCATCTTCGCGGTCGACGACCCCGGCGCCGCGTCGGAGACCTGAGACGCGCACGGGGCCCGCATGCGCGGGCCCCGTGGACGCAAGGCGGGTGCTGCCCCTACGCGGTGGCGGTGCGCCGCTCCTCCGCTCCGGCGGTGCCGAAGTACACCGAGATGGCGCCGGTCACGAGGTGCAGCAGCTGGTCGGGGTTGATGCCGTCCTCGATCGCGAGCCACTTCAGCGCCCCGAAGAGGCCGAGCAGGAACACGAGCAGGTAGGCGCCGCCGATGGCGGTGTTGGCCGCCTTCGCCGCCGCGTGCGTGCGCGAGCTGGCCAGCCACGCCCCCCCGATGAGGATGTGCACGATGTTGTGGGCGGGGTTGACGGGGAAGATCCCGAGAACCTTCTCGTCGAAGCTCTGCGCGAAGAACCCATCGAAGCCGGTGAAGGCGAAACCGAGGACGCCGACCGCGAGATAGACGATCCCGAACACGAGGGCGAAGGTCTGGGCCGCGGTCCTGGCGCCCCCCCGGCCGACAGCAGCTGATGCCATTTGCGATCCTTCCTTTCCTAGCGGGCGGCTCTCTCGTACCACCCATCGGTTCGTTGGACGGCGGGCGGGGGGATTGGGTTACGCGCTCCGTCGCGGAGGCGGTTCACAGGTAGCCGAGGTTGCGCAGCGACTCCTCGATCTCGGCCTCCTCCGCGGCCGAGTAGGGCGACGCCTCCGCCCCCGCCGCGGCGAGCGGAAGGTCCATCGCCTCCCGGCGCGCCGGCCGCGCCCCGAGGATACCCGGCGGCAACGCCTCCTCCAGGACCCGGCCCTCCATCGCCTCCGGGATCGCGAGCCCGCCCAGGTACAGCGCCGTGGGCGCGACGTCGGGCAGCGTCGCGCGCACGCGGGCCCCTCCCGGGATCCCCGGGCCGGCGACCCCGATCACGCCCTCGACCTGGTGGAAGCCCCGCGGCAGGTGGCGATAGTCGGTGATGACCTCGGTCGAGAAGAGGCCGTCGGAGAGCTCGTAGGAGTAGCCCCTGCACACGGGGAAGAGATCCGGCGCCCACCGCGCCTCCGAACCCGACATGACCTCCTCGCGGCGGAACACCCTGTCGACGACGGGTCGCCCGTCGTCGGGGTCGATGAGCTCCTCGAGCCGGGCGGCGACCTCGTCGCGCGTCTGCTCGTAGCGCGCCGGGGACACGATCCCGTGGGGCTCGCGCCCCTCGAGGTTGACGTAGACACCCTGCTGCGGGTTGGGCGACGCGAACGCGCGCGTGCCCGACCAGTCGATCGCGCTGTGGGCCGCGCCCTTGGCCCGGCGCCACAGCCGTTTGGGCGCGACGCCCTTGACGCGGCGAGCCACCCGCCGCAGCACCCGCGAGGACCCCACCGCCCCCGCGCCGCCCACGGCCAGAAGACCCCACTGCTTGAGGGCGAGGTTGAGGTTCAGCACCTTGTCCTTGGGTCCGAAGCCGTGGTCGGACACCGTCACGACGTAGCCGTCCCGGCCGGCCCACGAGACGAGATCCCCGATGACCTCGTCCATCTCGTCGAAGAAGTCCCACACACGGCGCCGGATCGGCTCGGCCTCGGGGCGGCCGAAGTGCTCGCAGCGCGGGTCGATGTACTTGTAGTGCACGTGCATGAGCCGGTCGGGCGCCTCGAGAACCGCGAAGAGGAGCGCGAGGTCGTCGAAGTCGTCGAGCAGCGTCGCGAGCGCCCGCCTCTTGAGCGACAGGTTGCGGGAGAGGCGGTCGATGATCGCCGTCGACCTCCAGTCCTGGTCGTAGTCGACCTCGATGTCGATCTCGTAGGCCCCGACCGCGTCGAGCAGGCGCGCCGCCACGCTCTCGGGATGCGTATATCCCTGCGGCGTCGTCCCACCGCCCTCGGGCGTGAGCATGCCCGAGACGGCGAACCCGTCGACGACGGGCGGCGGGTAGGTCATGGGGACGTTGAACACGCCGGTGCGCGCTCCCTGGGCGTTGGCCGCGTTCCACAGCGCCGGGGCGCGCACGCGGTCGAGTCGCACGAGCCCGTCGCGACGCTGCGCGTTGCCGAGGGTGAATCCGAAGATGCCGTGCACACCGGGGTTGACCCCCGTGAAGATCGACGTCCATCCGGGGGGCGTGTAGGGAGGGATCGTCGAGTCCAGCACGCCGCTCGCGCCGCGGCGCAGGAGGCGGGCGAGGCGGGGCATGTGGCCGGCCTCGAAGGCCGGGTCGAGGACGTTGAACGTGATGCCGTCGAGGCCGAGGAGCAGGACCCTCTGGCTCACCCCGTCCCGCTCCGCAGCCGTCTCCTCACCGCCACAAGGATAGCGACGGCCACCATCGCGAGCCCGACCCCGAGAGCGGGGAGGAGCGCGCCCAGCAGGGGACCGATCACGTAGACGACCGCGGACGCGTCGGGGATGCCGGGCGTCGGAAGCAGGCGCCGGCGCGCGAGCGCCTCGGCCCACGCCCCCCGCGGCGACGCGCGCGACGCCGTCCCGGAGATCTCCATGAAGTAAGCCGACAGGATGCCGTAGGCGGCCGCCCACAGGATGTCGCCCTCGGCACCGTCGACGCGCCACAGGTGCACGCAGAGTCCCAGCGCGGCGCTGGCGCGCCGGGCTCCGTCGGCGAGCTCGTCGAGCGCCCGCCCGCGCGCCGAGCTCGTCCCCAGCACGCGCGCGAGCTTGCCGTCGACGCAGTCGAGGACGAACGACACGTAGAACAGCACCGCGCCCGCGGCGAGCCCGGCGCGGCCTCCGAGGGCGTACGCCGGGCCGACGAGCAGACCGAGGGCGAGGGACGCGAGGCTCGCCCCGTCGGGGCCGATCCAGCGCCGCGCCGCGAGCAGGCGCACGAGCGGCAGCGCGACGGGGTCCACCGCGAGCACGGTCCACCAGTAGTCGCGCTCCTTGGCCCCCGCGCCGCGCGCGCCCGCGATCCGGGGGGCGGCGGACGCCTCACCCATGTTCGGAGGGCCCCGCCGCCGGATCGATCAGCCCCCTGCCGCGCGCCTGCTCGTACATGCCAACGACCATCCCCGAGACGAGCCCCGGGTCTCGCTTGGCGATGCCCCGCGCGACGTTGAGGAGAAAGAGTCCGATCAGGCCCCACCACAGCGCGGCTCGGTGGTGCAGGTCCTGAGGCATGTTCTTGCGATGGAGGTAGAACTGGTTGCCCAGGTTCATGCGCATGAGGTGGTGCGAGGGGAGCCGGGACGTGACCGTCTGGAAGTGGTCGCAGCGCGCCTTCGGCGTCTGCACGAGCACCCAGCGACGCGACACGCGGTACGTCATGTCGACGTCCTCCTTGTGGGCGTACCCGGACAGCGTCTCGTCGAATCGCTCCGCGTCGAGCACCTCGCGCTTGAACGACATGAACCAGCCCGTCATGTACTCGAGCTTGCGCACGCCGGCCGCCTCCGAGACGCCCTCCACCCAGAAGCCCGCGCGCATCCTGCCGCTGGCCTCCGGCCACCACCCCCCGATGCCGAACAGCTTGCGCCACGCGACCGAGGGCCACGGCGGTCGCGCGGGGTCCACCGGCGTCGCGCGCACGCCGCCGAGCTCGGGGCCCCACCTGTCGTACTCCTTGAGCACCTCCTCGTGACAGGTCGGGTCGAGGTAGACGTCGTCGTCGACCATGAACACGGGGTCGCCCCCGGTCCGCTCGATCCCGATGTTGCGCTGCACCGTCAACCCGCGCGGCGCGGGGTGCACGTAGTCGAGCGCGAGAGACGCCTCGGCGCAGAGCCTCTCGATCTCGGTGCGGCGCGCCGCCTCGTCACTCGAGTCAACGATGCACAGCTCCGCCGGCAGCACCGTCTGGCGCACGAGGCTTTCGACCGAGCGCAGCAGCTCATCCGGCCGGTTCCGCGTGGCGATGACGAAGGCGGACGACGCCCGGCGCAGCTCGCTCACGAGGTTTCGCTACGGTCGCGCGCTCACTCCGCGTGCACGCCGTCGGCGCGCACGCCCGTCGACAGCCGCTCCCTGGTCGCGCGCGCGAGGAACCGGGGGTTGCCGACCAGGTACCGGCGCCACATGCGCCGGGGCTCCACCGTGAGGCGATGCAGCCACTCCAGACCCACCTGGTTCATCCACGCGGGGGCGCGGGGAACGTTGCCCGCCTGGAAGTCGAAGAACGCGCCCACCCCGACGCCCAGACGCGCCCCGGTGGCGGCGAGGTTGTCGACGAGCCACCGCTCCTGGCGAGGATTGCCGAGCCCCACGAGCACGAGGCCGGCGCCCGACGCCCTGATCGCGTCGACGACCTCGCAGCCCTCGCCGCGCGCGTAGCCGTCGCGCACTCCGACGATGCCGAGTGCGGGCAGCTCCTCCCGAAGGCGATCCGCGGCGCGCCGCGCGACCCCGGGCCGCGCGCCGAAGAAGAAGGTCGGCCATCCGCGCTCTGCGGCGCGCCGCAGCAGCAGCGGAGTAAAGAAGTTGCCGTTGAGGTCGGCGGGGAAGGGCCGGCCGTACATGCGCGCCGCCAGCATCACGCCCTTGCCGTCGTTGAGCACGAGGTCCGCCCTCTGCAGCGCGGCCATGTAGCCGGGGTCCGCGAGCGCGAGGTTGACCGTGTGAACGTTCGCGTGGGCAACGATCGCGGGATCGTGGCTCTCGTACAGGTCTTCGATGTGCTCTAGCGCGATCTCGGGAGGGACGCGCGCGAAGCGCACGCCGAGGATCTCGACCGTGGGGGTGACAGGGTTCAAGGTACGCGTGCGCCAGTCCTGCTTCGTGCCTCTTCCCTCCGATAGACTGCCGTTGCCGCCGCTCCGGCTGGCGGCGCGCCGGGCGGGCCAGGTCTCCCCGCCGTTTCCAGCGACCGCGGAGATTCTGTCATGGATGACTCGCCTCGCATAGTCATCATCGGTGCCGGCCCCTGCGGGCTGGGGTGCGGCCGCGAGCTCGTGCGACTCGGCCACCGGAACTTCACGATAGTGGAAAAAGGCGACCGCGCGGGGGGCCACGCGGGCTCGGAGGTGGATCCGGCGGGGTTCACCTGGGACCAGGGCGGACACGTCGTCTTCAGTCACTACGGGGAGTTCGATCGTCTCCTCGACGAGGTCATGGGCGACGACGTGCTGCACCACGAGCGCTCGTCGTACATCCGCTTCGACGACCGTTGGGTTCCCTATCCGTTCCAGAACAACCTTCGTTACCTGCCGCCCGAGATCACCTACGAATGCGTGCTGGGCCTCGTCGACGCGCCCGGAGGGGACCCGACGACGGACTTCGCGACGTGGATGGAGGCCGTCTTCGGCGGCGGGATCACGCATCACTTCATGCGCCCGTACAACTTCAAGGTGTGGGCGACCCCTCCCGAGCGCATGGCCGCGGGCTGGATCGGCGAGCGCGTGAGCGTCGTCGATCACAGGCGCGCGCTCCGGAGCCTCATCTTCGAGGAGGACGACGCCGCCTGGGGGCCCAACAACCTGTTCATGTTCCCCGCCGAGGGCGGCACCGGCGAGATCTACAGGAGGGTCGCTCGGCGGCTGAACCACCACGTCGTCTACGGCCGCGAGGTCGTGGAGGTCGACGCGGAGGCGAGGGTCGTTCGGTTCGCAGACGGCCCCGAGGAGCCGTACGACCACCTCGTCTCGACGATGCCGGTAGACGTCCTCGTGCGCTGCCTCGTCCACTGCCCCGACGCGGTCAGGGCGGCCGCCGGAGACCTCGAGCACAACGGCGTCTACATCGTCGGCGTCGGCCTCGAGACCCCGCTCAAGGACGACAAGTCGTGGATGTACTTCCCTCAGGACCACGCGCCCTTCTACCGGGCGACGAACTTCGCCAAGTACGCGCCGTCGAACGTCCCCGATGGCGACACCGCGCGCTACTGCTCCTACATGACCGAGGTCTCGTACTCCCGCTACAAGCCCACCGAGCGCGCCGGCCTCGAAGACCGCGTCGAGGAGGGGCTGCGCGCCGCCGGCGTGGTGGGAGGACGGCCGCGCGTCGCCTCGACCCACGTCATCGACGTCGACTACGCGTACCCGGTGCCGACCCTCGAGCGGGACGCGGCGCTGCGCCGAATCCAGCCGTGGCTGATGGACCACGGGATCATGTCGCGCGGCCGCTTCGGCTCGTGGAAGTACGAGATCGGCAACATGGACCACGCCGTCAAGATGGGCATCGACGCGGCCCGCCGTATCGTGCAGGGCGAGCCGGAGGGGGTCTGGACGCTCTAGCCGCCTCGCGTCCTCACGCGCGGATGTTCGGCGGAGGTTCCGGCGCGCCGAACGCGCAGCGGCTGACCTCCGTGCGCAGCGAGCGCGGGATCGCGGCGGAGAAGAGGGGCTCGTCGCCCCGGCCCTCGTAGCCCTCCGGCAGCTGCGCGCCCTTGTTGTTGTCGGCGATCGTGTAGCCGTTGAGGAATCGAGCCACCTCCTCGCCCGTGACGTCGAGCTCGTTCATCAGCTTGTAGTTGAAGAAGAACCCCGTCGACCCGCCGTCCTGGGTGAGCGAGCGGTCCTTGGGCGCGCCGAAGTGGTCGTCGATGTCGCGCGCGACCTCTCCGTTGCCGACGGCCCAGCCCCCGGTGCGCTCCGGCGAGGGAACGTGGCCGTGATCCGACGTGAGGATCACCACGTAGTCGCGCACCGCCCGGTCGAGGTAACCGACGAGGCGGGCGAGGGCATCGTCCTGCGCCCGCAGGGTCGCTTCCATCTCCTTCGAGTCCATGTTTCGCAGGTGCCCCACGATGTCGGTCGGCTTGAAGTTCACGAACAACAGGTCCGGCGTCGCGTCGCTCCCGTAGCCGGACCGGCGCAGCATCGCGATGAGCATGTCGGACTCGTAGCGCACCCACGCCGGGTTGTCGTGGTCCTCGAGAAGCGCGTGGCCCATCCACTCCTCGTCGGCCTCGCCGTCGGAGCGGTCGAGGCGCGCCGCGTACTCCTCGAGGCCGGGGAAGCCGGGGAGGTAGGAAGGGGTGACGTAGAGATCCGGGTTCCCGACGACCTCGCCCTCGGTCTCCCCTATCAGCGCGAGCTCGTCGAAGTCGCCCCCCGGCGTCTGCGCGCCGTGGCCGAGCATGCCCATGTGCCACGGCGTCCATCCGAGGAGGCCGACCCGGGGCCGGTTGCCGAGGGCCGGGTCGATCTGGTCCGCGAACGTGGTCAGCATGAGGTCGGTGGGGTCCTTGCCCTCGAACGCGGTCACCACGACCCCCTCGTCGTTGCGGTACGGGATCGCGGTGATCCCGTGCTCGTTCGGGTACGCCCCGGTCCCGAGGCTCGAGTGGGTCGCGGGCGTGATCGAGGGCGACGAGCCCACCGTCGCCTCGAGGTAGGAGGTCCCCTCGCGCTCGAGGCGCGCCAGCGTCGGCCAGGCGTCCGGCCACCGCCGCAGCACGTTGCGCCCCACGCCGTCCCACACCACGGTCACCACGAGGCGGGGGGCCCCCCGGATCCCCCGCTTCAGCGCCTCGCCGAGGACCTCGCCCGCGCGCGGCTCGAGCGGCACGCCGAGGAGCTCGCCCACGGTCGGGTAGACGTCGACGATGCTTGCGGGCCGGGTGATCCGGCCCGCGGCGGAGATGCGGCGGGGCCCGTAGAGCACGAGCGGCACGCGCTGGAGATAGGCCCACGGCCCGGAGTGGCTCGGGAGCTGGAAGCCCCCGGGGAAGTTGGGCGCCTGGGGGACCAGCGTGATGTCCTGCGAGCGGGTCCCGTAGTAGCCCCTCCAGATGCGCACGAGGTGGCGCGCGGGGAGGTCGCAGGCGCGCTGCACGGGGTCGTTCGTGGCGAAGAAGCGGCTCCTGCGCCCCTCGGGCGGCGGAGGCGACCGGCGTGCCTTCGGGCCGGGCTCGTCGGCGCCCGAGCAGGCGGCTGTCACCAGCGCCGCGGCGAGGAGGGCCGCGGTCACCCGCGCCGCGCGCCCCGGCCTCACCGCCCGCCCCCGGCGGGGCCGCAGCGCGCCCACAGCTGCGGCATCCAGGCGTACGGGAACACCGCCGAGAACACCCGCTCGCGCCCGCGGCCCGCGTACCCGGCGGGCGCCGCCTCGAGGGCGGCGCGGTCGTCTCGGATCCGGTAGTCGAGCGCCGCCTCCGCGAGGTCGCGGGCGCTCACGCCCTCGCGCGGGAGCCGGTCCCGGTCGAGCCAGATGGCCCCGGGGCGCTCGTCCTCGACGAGGTCGGCCACGGGTGCGTCCACGCGCCGTTCGAGGTCCTCGAGGAGGGGGCTGAGCCCGATCGGCCACGCCCCCGTGGAGGAGGGGGCGGGCGACTGGCCGTGGTCGGCGGTCACGACCAGGACCCACCGACCCCTGCCCACGCGCCGGTCCAGGAGCCGCACGAGGTCGGCGAGGGCGTCGTCGGAGTAGGCCACGGCCGCGCGCGTCTCGGGGCTCAGCATGTTCCAGTCGTGCCCGATCAGGTCGATCTGCTTGAAGTTGGTCACGAGGAGGTCCGGCACGTCGTCGCGCCCGAGACCCTCCCCCTCGACCAGCGCCCGCAGGATGCGCGACTGCCACAGCAGCCACACCGGGGTGTGGCGCATCTCGCCGGGCTCGTCGAGCAGGTCGTGGCCCATCCAGAGGCCGTCGAGGGCCCCGTCGGCCGCGTCGACCGCGCGCACGGCCCGGTCGAAGCCCTCGAGGTCGGAGAGGTAGGAGGGCAGTGAATAGAAGGTCTCGTTCGAGACGAGCCTGCCGTCGTCCTCCACCATGACGGCGACGTCGCGGTCGCCGCCCGCCCGGTATGCCCCGTGCCCCAGCATCCCGAGGTGCCAGTTGTTCTCCGCGAACATCACGACCTCGGCGCGATCGCCGGTCGCCTCGTCGTGGAGGTCGCCGAGCGTCGCGAGCTCGAGGTTGCGCGGGGAGTGGCCCTCCCACGACCCCACGACCGCGTCGCCCCGGCGCAGGGGGATGTCGACGATCCCGTGCTGCTTGGGGAACGCGCCGGTGCCGATCGTGGCGTGGATCGCGGGCGTCACGGAAGGCGACGAGCCGACCTCGGCCCCGCGCACGGCCGTGCCCTCGCGCGCGAGGCGGGCGAGGGTGGGCCACGCACGCGGCCACCGCGCGAGCACGTTGCGCCCGGCCCCGTCCCACACCACGACGACGGCGGCGCGCGGGGGCCGAGGGCGCTTCCCCGCGGGGACGAGGGCCTCCTCGAGGGGCTCGCCGGGCCGCCCCTCGGGCCACGGCGTGCCCAGGAGGCCGGCGAGCGTGGGAGCGACGTCCGCGACCGTGACGACGCGGTCGGGGTCGATCTCGCCGCGGGCGCGCACGTAGCCGGGGCCGTAGAGCACGAGCGGGACCTCCTGGACGTAGTCCCACGGCCCCGAGTGCGTGTAGGTCGAGAAGCCGCCGAAGTAGTTCGGCGCGCGCGGGACGAGGACGAGGTCGGGCGAGCGGCGCGGGTCGTAGCCCCGGCGGAGCCGCCTCAGCTGCTCGACGGGGAGCCGGCACGCGGCCCGGAAGGCGGGCCCGGACGCGGTCGGCTCGGCCGGCGTCGAAGCCCGCGGCGAGCTTCGAGCGGAGCCCGGAGAGGGCTCCGTGGCCGTGCCCGAGCAGGCCGCGGCGAGCACGGCGAGGGCCAGCAGGGGGGACAGCGCTCTTCTCATGATGTTGATGTTGTGCGCGCCGGCGCGCGGCCGCCGGCGCGCGCGCACCTCTCGCTGATCTCGGGTGGGCGTCCGGCCGGCTCCTCTCCCGCAGCCGCGCGCGGGCCGCTGGCTATCCTACCTGCGCCCATGCCCCGGCTCCGGGAGGCCGCCTGACCGATCACGGGATCGATCGCCGCCGGTTCCTTCGCGCCGCGGGCGGCTCGCTGCTGCTCGCGTCCTCGCTCGCGGCCTGCGACGACCCCGGGGCCCGCGCCCGCCCCCTCTTCCGGGACCGCTTCGCCGACCCGGCGCGCTGGGACGAGGGCTGGATCAACGTCCGCTACGAGGGCCGGTGGATGCGCGCGGGCGACGCCGCCGCGATCGACGTCGGCCCCGCGCCGAGCCGCGCCGCGGACCCGTCCCTGCCCCAGATGGAGTACCTCGGACAGCCCGCGGTCGTCGCCGGGACAGCCGCAGAGCGGGTGGCGGTCGAGGCCGAGGTGCGCGCCGAGGGGCCCGTCGAGGCCGGGCTCGTGGCGTGCTGGGCCTACGACGAGGCCTACGCGCTGCTCGTGCGGGCGGGCGAGATGCTGCTGTGCCGCTACTCCCCCGTGGACCGCGACGTGATGGCGGCCCGGCCCCTCCGCCGCTCGGGGTGGCTGCGGCTCCGGCTCGAGGCGGGCGGGGGACGGGCGGCCGGGAGCGCGGGAGGGGTCTCGCTGGAGGCCCCCGACCCCGAGCCGCTCGGGCCCGGGCTCGTCGGCGTGGTCGTGAACCCGCTGAGCTCGGCGAGGGGCGGCCGGGGGCGGTTCCGCTCCTTCGCCGCCACCGCGCCGCGCCCGGGCGTCCCCGCGGAACCGCCCGCGGCCCGGTTCGCGTACCGCTTCGCGGGCGCCGTCGTGCCCGACGGCGCGGGTTACCGGGCCCGCGTGGCCGCCCGGACCATGATCCCCGCGCCGGTGTCGTTCGAGGTCGCGGGCGATCCCGGCTTCCGCGACGCGCGCGCGACCGCGGCCCGCGACCCGGAGGGACGGCTCGGTTCGGTGAGGGGCTGGGTGGAGGGACTCCCCGGCGGCGCGGAGGTCCACTGGCGACCCGTGGCCCACGTCGGGGGGGACCGCCACCCGGGGCCCGCGGCGCGCCTGCGCACCCCGCCCGCCCCCGGCGCCCCGGTCCGGTTCGCGTTCGGCTCCTGCACGACGGGGCGGATGCGGGCGTACCGATCGTTCGCGCGCGCGGCCTCGTACCGGCCCGCCTTCTTCCTCCACGCGGGCGACTGGGGCTACGCCAACCTGACTGCCTACGATCACCGCGCCGACCACTTCCACGCCCGCTGGACGCGGCTGATGCGCGCGCCCGGGACCGCGCCGCTGCTCGACTCCACCCCTCTGCTTCTGTGGCAGGACGACCACGACTACCAGGCCGACAACGGGTGGGCCGCGACCTGCGCGCCCTACACCGTCTCGGCCTTCGACGAGCTCCACGCCAACCCCTCCGACGACTACTTCGACGTTCGCTGGGGCGATGTGCACGTCTGGTGCCTCGACTGCCGCCTTCACGCGAGCGACCCCGACGCGCCCGACGACGCGCGCAAGACGCGCCTCGGGCAGGCGCAGAAGAGATGGCTGCTCGACGGCCTCGCGCGGTCCGATGCCCCCGTCCGCGTCGTCGCCTCGGCCATGGCGCTGCGGGACAAGGTCGCGGACGACCCCGGGTGGCACAACGCCTACACGACCGAGCGCGACGAGCTGCTCGCCGCCTTCGCCGCGGTCGACGCGACCGTGTTCGTGCTCTCGGGCGACTCGCACGGGCAGCGGCTCATCCACCACCACGAGTTCGGCGACCTCTTCGAGATCACGTCGTCGGGCACCGACTTCCCCGCGGGGCGCGGCTTCGGCCAGGGGCGCAACGACCGGGACCACACGCTGCTGTACTCGGCCCGCACCGGGTTCGCCGTCGTCGACGTCGGGCCCGCGGGGCCGGCGCGCGCCGTGACGATCCGATGCATCGCGACCGACGACGGCTCGGTCCTGTTCGCCAAGCGGCTTCCGGTCGCGGCGCGCCGCTCGTAGACTGCGCCCGCCGCAACGACGCGCAGGAGGTGGCTGCCGCGCGCCCCAACCTCGTGATGGTCGTCGTCGACTCCCTGCGGGCCGACGTCGCCTACGACGCGCGCGTCCCGACCCCGCTCCTCGACTCGCTGCGGGCGCGCGGCGCGGCGTTCCGTCAGTGCGTCTCGACCACCACCACCACGACCCCGTCGTTCTCGTCCATGCTCACGGGCTGCTATCCCCCCAAGCACGGCGTGCGGGGGCTCCAGGGGTACCGCTTGTCGGGCACCGTGACGACGATGGCGGAGGCGTTCGCGGCCGCCGGGTACGAGACCCACGCCGAGGTCACCGGCCCCCTGCTGCCGGAGACCGCGGTGCTGCGGGGCTTCGCCGACGCCCGTCACCGCGCCGGCTACAGGGCCCCCTTCTTCGGTTGGCGCGACGACGTCTTGGCGCGCATGCGGGGCTACGCGCGGCCGTGGCTGCTGCTGCTGCACCTGTGGGAGGTGCACCGTCCCTTCCGCCCCCCTCCCACGCACGAGAAGAGATGGGACCGGGCCGGCTACGAAGCGGTCGTCAGCGCGAGCGACGAGCGGCTGCGCCCCGTCGTCGAGGCGGCCGGCGACGACGCCCTCGTCGTCGTGACCGGGGACCACGGCGAGGAGTACCCGGACTCGGAGTGGGAGCGGCTCGTGCTGCGTGCAGGGCGTCAGGCGAGGGCGCGGCTGCGCCCGGCGCGGTGGTGGCCCGCCCTCGACCGCCGGCTCGCCGCGCTCGCGACCGGGCACGGGTTCGCGCTCCACGAGCACCTCGTGCGCGTCCCCCTCGTGATCGCGGGCCCCGGCGTGGCGGCGCGCGAGATCGCCGACCAGGTCCGCCACGTCGACCTCTTCCCCACGCTCGCCGACCTCTGCGGCGTGGACGCGCCCGGCGGCATCGACGGTCGCAGCCTGCGTCCCCTTCTCGAGGGGAAGCCGCTCCCGCCCGAGCCGGCCTACATGGAGGCCGTCGGGGTCAGGCTCGAGGGCGCGCGCATCGCCGCCGCGCGCACCCCCGAGTGGAAGCTCGTGCGGCCGGGTGGCGGCCGGCCGGCGCTCTACCGCCTCGACGGCGCGCCCGACGAGAGGCGCAACCTGATCGGCCGCCACCCGGAGGTCGCGGCCCGCCTCGGGGAGGTCATCGACCGGGTCGAGGCATCGGGGCGGGTCGCCGACTCCGGGATGACGCGCGCCGAGGAGGCGGTCGTCGAGCAGCATCTGCGCGACCTCGGCTACCTGTAGCCGAGGCGCTCCAGCGCGGGCGCGAGCAGCGGCATCACCGCCTCGATCTCGGCGCGGTTCTCGCGCCGCCACTTTCCCTCCTCGGGGGGCGTGACCGCGTTGATCGGCGTCGCCGCGAGCTCCCGGGCGCGCCGGCGCATCGAGTCGTCGAAGGGGAGCCCGAGCGACGACAGCACCTCCTCGGCGACGCCCGCGGGATCGGCGACGAGGCCCTCGTAGCGCACGGTGGTCCACCGGCGCGCGTCGATGCCGCCGAGCGCGTCGAGGGCGTGCTCGTTCGACGCGGTCCACTGGCGCGCGCACACGACCTCGAGGGGCCCGTCCGCGTCGGCCCTCCACCCGGGATAGAGGACGAACTTCCACCACGCCGGGTCGACGCCCGGGATCGAGTGCGGCTCGGGGAGCCGGTAGGTCCTGTAGCGCGGCGTGCGCCACGCGTTGAGCAGGGAGTTGACGTTGTCCCGCCCGTCGCGCACGAGCAGCACGAAGCGCGCGTCGGGGAACAGCGCGTCGACGAAGGGGATCCGCAGCGAGTTGCGGGGCGTCTTGTCGACGAGCCGCCGCCGCGGCCCCGCGACGAGGAAGAACGAGCGCTTGATGCGCTCGGCCGCGGGATCGCGCGCATCGGACGCGTCGAGCGCGTTCGAGCTCCACCCTCGGAGCGCGGGGTGGAAGTCCGCCTCCCAGATCTCGTGCGCCTCCCCCGGCCAGTGGGCCACCACCGGGCTCGAGCGCACGATGGCGTACAGCAACGACGTTCCGGAGCGTGGCGCGCCCACGATGAAGACCGGCTCGCGCACCCGTCCGCCGGCGAGCAGCGCGGGCACGTGGCTTGCCCGGCGGAGCCACAGCACGGTGCGCTTGAGGCGGGTGCGGGGCCCGGGGGAGAAGTCGGTTCGCAGGCTCCTGCGCCGCGCCCTCCTGCCCGCGCTCACGCCCCTGCCCGGGCCCGCCGGGGCATCACCCCGCCCGGCAGCGCGGTCGCGCCCGCCATCGCGATCCCGATCACGAGCGACACCGACAGCGTGTAGATCGGCTCCACGTAGAGGCTGAGGATGATCGCGTGCGCGCCGAGCACGAGCACCGAGGCCGCTACGAGGGCCGCGAGGGCGCGCTCCTCTCTCGGGCCCGTGCGCGACGCCGCGCGCGCGTGCATGAAGGCGATCGCGTAGAGGGCGGCGATCGCGAGCGCCCCGGGCACCCCCGTGCGGAAGAGGTAGTTGAGGTACGTGGAGTGCGTCCCGGCCCGGGGGACGTAGCGGCCGACGCCGCCGGTCCCGCGCGGCGTCTCGGTGCCGAAGCCGACGACGAAGTTGATGCCGCTCACGGAGCGCGCCGTCTCCTCGTAGAGCACTCTGCGCGTTCCGATGCTGCCCTCCGCCCCGGCGCGTGCGGTGAGCGGGTCCTCGCCGTAACGGACGACGAAGACGGCCGCGAGCACGATCCCGCCCGCGATGAAGGCAGCCACGACCCCGCGCTTGCGCGCCCTCGTCAGAGCGCTCGAGAGCAACAGCGCAACGATCCCGAGGAGCACCGCGGCCCAGGCCCCGCGCGCGAGCGAGAAGCCGATCCCGAACAGCGCGCCCACGAGCGCGGCGAGGCCGAGGCGGCGCAGGCGGGTCGAGCCGGACCACAGGAGCGCGAACACGAGCGGGAACAACCCCGCGCTGAAGCCGGCGTACGTGAGGGAGTTGCGCGGAAAGGAACGCATCCTGGGGACGGTGTCGCCCGGCGCGAGACCGACATTGTCGTACAGCAGCGTGATGTCGTAGCGCGCGAGCTCCTCCTCGACCGCGCGCGCGGAGCCCGAGAAGCGCACGACGAGCTCGGTCTTGAACGTCTTGAAGCGGGGCTTGAAGACGGCGAACTCCGGGATCTCGGGGTTCGCCCGCCGCGCCCGCTCGAGCCTGGCGCGCAGGCGCCCGGCGCCGCTCTCCACGGCGCGCACGTAGTTCACCAAGCCGACGTTGTTCGGGAACGCGTCGAGGCCGTAGGCCGCCTCGAGGCGCGCGCTCACATCCTCCTCCTGCAGCGGCTGGATCGGGACCCCGACCCACTGCAGGAACGCGCCGGCCGACATCACGATCCCGAACCCCGCGAGTCCCGCCACGAGCTTCGTCCGCGCTTCGGGGCGCGCGCACGCGTCCACGACGGCGAGCATCGTGCCGCTCGAGAGCGCCTGGATGCCCCACAGGAGCAGGAAGTGCTTGAGGTCGGCGGCGCTGATCGCGATCGCCCCGAGGGCCGTCCAGGCCACGAGACCGAGGGGGAGCCAGATCCACCGGCCCCCCCGCGGGAGGCGGCGTTCGCGCACCACGCCCACTCCCCAGCGCGCCACCACGGCGGCCCATCCCGCCAGCACCACGAGCGGCAGCATGTCCACGAGCCACCCCGCGACGCCCATGTACAACGGCGACACGAGCGGGGCGGGAAGCGGCAGGACGAGCCCGAAGCCGACCGCCGCGGCGACGAAGCACCACACGGCCACGACGCTCGACCGCAGCGACCCGGACGCGAGGCCGCCGGCCCATGCCGCGACGCCGGCCGCGAGCGCGCCGGCCGAGGCGTATGCGAGCCATGCGCGG
>DATADD010000094.1:0-6281 GCA_036258675.1 Actinomycetota bacterium
TGCTTGTCCTGGAGGTACAGCGCCACGCGGGGCATCTCGACGGGCCGCCGGGGGGTTGCTTGTGCGCCCGTGGCTCCTCCCCTCGTCCGGCGGCGGGCGTGCGGGCCGATTATCGCACGCACCCCCCGGACCCCGCCGTTACGCGGGCGGCGCCGCGCTGCGGTCGAGCGCCCGCAGCGCGTCCTTCCGGACGTCGTCGTCGCAGAAGGCGGCCTCGAGCGACGTGCGGGCGAGCCCGACCAGGATCCCGTCGTCCCAGCCGTGCGCCGCGGCCGCGGCCGCGTACTCGCCGGCGAGCGTGACCCCGAACAGCGCGGGGTCGTCGGTGTTTATCGAGACGGGGACGCCGGCGCGCCGGAGCGCATCCAGCGGATGCGAGGACCGGTTGGGGTACAGGCCGAGGGCGACGTTGGAATGCGGACAGACGCCGAGGGGGACTCGGCGCGCCGCAAGCTCGGCCACCAGGCCCTCGTCCTCGACGGCCCGGACCCCGTGGTCGATCCGCTCCGCGTGGAGGAGGTCGAGCGCGTCCCGGACGCCCTCGGGCCCGCTCGACTCGCCCGCATGGACGGTCCGGTGCAGTCCCGCCGCGCGCGCGGCCTCGAACGCGGACGCAAGGCGCGGCCCCGTGCGCCCGGCCGCGGACTCGTTGCCGTCCACCGACAGCGCGACCACGCGCGGGTGACGGCGATCGAGGATCCAGTCGACGAGCTCCTGCGCCTCGGCTGCGGTCTGTCCCCGCAGCAGGCTGAGGCACAACCCCGCCGGGGGGAGCCCGTCCCGCTCGGCCTCCCGGAAGCCGCGGTCGAGCGCGTCGACCATGTCGTCGAGCCGCCCCCGCCACGCGGGCCAGTGGGTCGGGTTCAGCGTCACATCGGCGTACACGACCCCCGAGGCGGCCTCCCGCTCGCAGAAGCGGTAGGCGGCGCGCTCGAGCTGGTCGCGCGTGCGCACGAGGGCGCAGATCCGGTCGAGCGAGTGGAGGAAGCCCGCCAGGTCGTCCCACTCCCACAGGGACGCGAGATCGCGCGCCAACCGTCGTTCCCCCGCGGTGCGGGCGAGCTCGGCGACGTCGTCCGGCTCGAAGCAGCCCTCGAGGTGAACGTGGACCTCGGCCTTGGGGAGCGCGCGCAGCTCGTCCTCGGTCACGGCGAGGGAGCCTACGGGGCGGACGACGACGGGAACGGTGCGGTCTGGAGCGGGCTCAGCCGCCTCGTTCGTAGACCGCGGCGATCTCCTTCAGCCGCGCCCGTGCGCCGCCGTAGGGCTCGGCCCGCGGCAGGTAGCGCTTGGCCGCCTTGGCGACGAACGTGTAGTTCGGGTCGCACACGTTCGCCACCGGGCTCTCGGAGATCTGGGTGACGAGCTGGTACGCGTCGAGCCGGTCGAGGCCGAAATCGGTGGCGAGCCAGGTGACGAGGTCCCAGTGCGCGATGCGGAAGGCATCCTCGAGGGGACGCGCCGAGCCGGTCGACATGACGTAGTCGTCGCTCTCGAGGCGGGGCCACGTGGTCGCGACCCCTTTGAGCAGCTCGATCGCCAGGACGGTGTCCATCGCCCCCTCGACCGCGACTCCGCACGTCTCGCCCTCGCCCTGGCGGTAGTGCCCGTCTCCGATCGAGAAAAGCGCCCCCTCGACATTGACCCCCAGGTAGCAGGTCGTCCCGGCACGCATCTCGGGTGTGTCCATGTTGCCGCCGTGGGCGTCGGGCACCAGGCTCGAGCGCGCCTCGAAGGAGGCGGGCGCGACGCCGACCGTGCCGTGCATCGGCTCCAGGGGCAGCTTCATCTTGTGATCGCCGCGGGTCGCCTCGAAGGCGACCGTCCGGGCGCGCTTGTCGACCTCGTATATCCACACGATCTCCGGCAGCGGATCCTGCAGCGTGGGCGTGTGCGTGGTGGAGGTGAGCGCGCCGAACAAGGGCACGGTGGTAGACGCGGCCCAGTCGCGCGCCGGCTCCAACGAGATGAAGTGGATCGCCAGCGTGTCGCCCGGCTCGGCGCCCTCGACGTAGAACGGACCCGTCTGCGGGTTGACGAAGGGGAACTCGATCACCCGGCTTACGAGGTCGTCGGGACCGCGCACGCGCCCGCCGAAGGCGTCCTCGGTCCACAGCTCCAAGACGTCGCCGGGCCGAACCCGGCGCACCGCCTCCACGCCTCCGAAGGTCCACGCGAACTCCTCGGGCCGCGGACGGTAGGCGATGACGTCGGTCACGCGTCGCGCGCCGGTTCCCGGGAGGCGTCGCGTGCCGGAGTGCCTGCTGCGATGGCCATGCGCCTCCCTTCCGTCCGCCCTGCGTACGGAACGAGGCGAGTATAGAGCGCGCCTTCGCCGAAGCTAGGGTTGCGCGCGAAGGAGAGGAGCGCGACAGGCGGGAGGGCGCGGGGCATGGAGTACAGACACCTCGGAAGGCTCGGGCTGCGCGTGAGCCCGCTCTGTCTCGGCACGATGAACTTCGGATGGGACCAGCCCGGCACGACCGAGCAGGACGCGTTCGCCATCATGGACCGCGGCCTCGAGCTCGGCATCAACTTCTTCGATACGGCAAACGTCTACGGCTGGCGCGCCGGCGGGGGGAAGGGCGAGGGCGTGACCGAGCAGATCATCGGCCGCTGGTTCGCCCAGGGGGGCGGGCGGCGGGAGAAGGTCGTGCTCGCCACCAAGGTGTACGGGGGCATGGGCGACTGGCCCAATGAGGGCCGCCTCTCCGCCCTGCACATCCGGCGCGCTTGCGACGCGAGCCTCGGCCGCTTGCGCACGGATCACATCGACCTCTATCAGATGCACCACATCGATCGCGACGCTCCGTGGGAGGAGATCTGGCAGGCGATGGAGGGACTCGTCGACGCGGGCAAGGTGCTCTACGTCGGCAGCAGCAACTTCGCAGGCTGGCACATCGCGCAGGCCAACGAGATCGCTCGCCGCAGGAACTTCCTCGGCCTCGTGTCCGAGCAATGTCTCTACAACCTGGACGCGCGCTCGGTCGAGCTCGAGGTACTGCCCGCCTGCGAGGCGTACGGGCTCGGGGTCATCCCGTGGAGCCCGCTCGCGGGAGGTCTTCTGGGCGGCGCGCTCCAGAAGGCGTCGCAGGGACGGCGCAGCAGCGAGGCCTTCCGCAGACGGGTCGAGGAGCGCCGCGATCGCCTCGAGGCCTACGAGAAGCTGTGCGCCGACCTCGGCGAGCGCCCCGGCGAGGTCGCGCTCGCGTGGCTGCTGGCGAACCCCGCGGTCACGGCTCCCATCGTCGGTCCCCGCAACATCGAGCAGCTCGACGGGTCGATGAGGGCGGTCGAGATCGAGCTCGACGGCGACACACGGGAGCGGCTCGACGACATCTTCCCCGGGCCGGGGGGCCCCGCCCCGGAGGCCTTCGCCTGGTGACCTCGACGGCCACGATCGGCTTCTGCGGGCTGGGCCAGATGGGCGCGCCCATGGCCGCCAGCCTGCTCGCGCACGGCCACGACGTGGCGGTGTGGAACCGGAGCACGGGCCGCGCCGGCCCGCTCGTGGAGGCCGGGGCGCGGGCTGCCGAGTCCCCCGCGGATGCTGCAGCGGGGGCCGACGCGGTCGTCACGATGCTGAGCTCGGCGGAGGCGCTCGAGGAGGTGCTGTTCGGGCCCTCCGGGGTCTCGGATCGGATGCGCCCGGGCGCCGCGCTGATCGAGATGTCCACCGTCGGACCCGCCGCGATCGAGCGCGTGTGGGGGCGGCTGCCGGAGGGTGTCGACCTCGTCGACGCGCCGGTGCTGGGCAGCGTCCCTCAAGCCGAGAGCGGCGAGCTCGCCATCTTCGTCGGCGCCGAGGAGGGCGCGTTCGAGCGCTGGCGGCCCGTCCTGGCGGCGATGGGGAGCCCCGTCCGCGTCGGCCCAAGGGGTTCGGGAGCCGCGCTCAAGGTGGTGGTGAACTCGACGCTGGTGGGCGCGATGAGCGCGCTGGGCGAGGCGCTCGCCCTGGCCGACGGCCTCGGCCTCGACGAGGCGGTGGTCCTCGACGTGCTCGCGCGCTCGCCGCTCGGCGTCACCGTCGGCAGGAAGAGAGATGCCATCGCCTCGGGTGCCTACCCGCCGAACTTCAAGCTCGCGCTCGCGCGCAAGGACGCGCGTCTCGTGGCCGAGGCCGCGCGCGATTCCGGCGTGGAGCTGCGCGTCGGCGCGAGCGCGAGGAGCTGGTTCGACGACGCCGATGAGGCCGGCTGCGGCGCCCTGGACTACTCCGCGGTCATCGCCCACATCCGAGGCCGGCCGGCGCGCGGCTAGCAGCCCTCCGCCCGCGGTCGCGTATCGTGTGGGCCGTGGAGCCCGACCGAGCCCTCCCCGCCCTCGCGGAGCTCGCCGTGCGCGTCGGCGCGAACGTGCAGCCGGGCCAGGATGTGATCGTGGCGGGCCTGGTCGAGCACGCGCCGATGGTGCGGGCCGTCGCCCGGGCCGCCTACGAAGCCGGTGCGCGCCACGTCGACGCGTGGTACCGCGACCAGCACGTGCGGCGCGCCCTGCTCGAACACGCCGACGACGACGTCCTCACGTGGACCCCGCCGCATCTGCTGCAGTGGCTCGACGATCTCGAGAAGTCGCATGGAGCGCTGATCTCGATCGCCGGCGACCCGGAACCGGATCTCTTCGCCGACCTCGACCCGGAGCGCGTCGGCAGGGCCCGCATGCTCGCGTTGAACGAGCTGCAGCTGCGTCAGCTCAACGACCGGGCGCTCAATTGGCTCATCGTCGCCTACCCCAACGAGGGGTGGGCGACGACCGTCTTCGGCGAGCCCGACGTCGCGCGTCTGTGGGACGCGGTCGCGGCGGCCGTCCGTCTCGACGCCCCGGATCCCGTCGAGGCGTGGCGCACGCACATCGCCACGCTCGCGGCGCGCGCGGACGCCCTCAATCGCGCCCGCCTCGACGCCGTGCGCTTCCGCGGCCCCGGAACCGACCTCACGGTCGGGCTCAACGAAGGGTCGCGCTGGCTCGCTCCCTCGATCGAGACCCGCTGGGGCACGAAGCACGTCCCGAACCTGCCCACCGAGGAGGTCTTCACGACACCCGACCCGGCGCGCACGGAGGGGATCGTGACCGCGACGAGGCCGCTCCATCTGCCCAACGAGGGGGTGACGGTCACCGACCTTTCGATCCGCTTCGAGGGCGGGCGCGCCGTCGAGGTCGACGCCTCGAGCGGAGCCGACGTCGTGCGCGCGCAGATGAGGACGGACGAGGGCGCGCCGATGCTGGGGGAGGTCGCGCTCGTCGACGGCTCCTCCGCGGTCGGCCGCACCGGGCTCGTGTTCTTCAACACGCTGTTCGACGAGAACGCGACCTGCCATATCGCCTACGGATCGGGGCTGGCGATCGCGGTCGAGGGCACACGGGGCCTCGACCCGGACGAGATGCAGCGCCGGGGCGTGAACAAGTCGCGCATCCACACCGACTTCATGATCGGCGGGCCCGAGGTCGAGGTCGACGGCGTCACCTCCGACGGGCGCGCGGTCCCCCTGCTGCGCTCCGACCGCTGGCAGCTGGAGGGCTGACCGCGGCGCGCGCTGCGGTCCGTGAAGATCCGGTCTCGGAGCCCGAGAGGAGCTAGCCGGGAGCCGGGGCGGCGACGTCGTAGGCCATCATCACGTCGGCGCCCGCGATCTGCAGGACGCGGTCGGTGAGGGCCAGCCCCTGGGCGACCGTCGCGATCCCGAGGTCGCCCACCCCCTCGATCCCTCGCCCCAGGACGACGGGGGAGAGCCCGACCACGATCCGGTCCACGACCCGGCGCGCCAGCAGCGAGGTGACGACCCGGGCGCCTCCCTCCACGAGGAGCGTCTCGATGCCGAGCGCACGGAGCTCCGCGAGCGCGGCGGCGACGTCCACCCCTCCGTAGCCGGACGGCACCCTTCTCACCGCGACCTGTCTGGCGCGCAGGGCCTCCGCGCGCTCGCTCGGCGCGCCGGGGGTCGTCACGACCACGCACGCGGGGCCATCGTCGAGAACGCGGGCGCCGAGCGGCACCCGCAGGCTCGAGTCGAGCACAACCCGCACAGGGGACGCGCCGGGTACGAGCCGGACGGTCAGCTGGGGATCGTCCTCGACGACGGTTCCGACCCCGACCATGATGGCGTCGCAGCGGGCGCGCAGGGCGTGGGACACCGCCCTCTCGTCCGCGCCGCTGATCCACTTGGAGTCGCCGGTGCGGGTCGCGATGCGCCCGTCGACGCTCTGCGCGTACTTGATGACGACGTAGGGGCGGTCGGCGCGCGGCCGCGGCCGCCCCAGCAGGCGCCCGACGTCGGGCGGCG
>DATADD010000095.1:0-11345 GCA_036258675.1 Actinomycetota bacterium
CGCCGACAGGCTCGTGAGCTCGGCCGACTCCGTCTGCGTCACGAGCCACGCAGGCACCGAGGTGGTGTGCAGGGCCGCTCTGATCACCGGCGGCATCGGGATGTTCACGCCCCGCAAGCTTCCCGTCGGGTCCGAGTACGAGGGACGCGGCCTCCGCTACTTCGTCCCCAAGCTCGAGGAGCTCGCCGGCCTCGACGTGCTCATCGTCGGCGGGGGAGACAGCGCCTTCGACTGGGCCCTCAACCTCGAGGGCATCGCGAGCTCGATCACCCTCATCCACCGCAGGGATGCGTTCCGCGCCCACGAGCACACGGTCAAGCAAGTGCTCGCTTCGACCGCGCGTGTGATGACCTTCACCGAGGTGAGCGCCGTCCACGGCGACGGCGCCATCGAGGCGGTGGAGGTCGTCAACAAGCAGACGAAGGAGCGGGAGCTGCTTCGGGTGCAGGCCGTCGTGGCCGCGCTCGGCTTCACGGCGGACCTCGGACCGCTCAAGCAGTGGGGCCTCGCCCTCGCGAAGCGGCAGATCGCGGTCGACTCGCGCATGGCGACGAACATCCCGCGCATCTACGCGGCGGGTGACATCACGGAGTACCCCGGCAAGGTGCGGCTCATCTCGGTTGGCTTCGGCGAGGCCGCAACCGCGGTCAACAACGCGGCGACGGAGATCGACCCGTCCGCCAACCTCTTCCCCGGCCACTCCTCTAACCAGGTCTGAGCGGACGCTCGGGAATCGCTCGCCGCCCGCGGGAGTTGTCTCCTTCGTGCCGAAAGACGACGACGCGCGGCGACTCGAGTTCGCCGTCACCTTCGACTACAGGTGCCCGTTCGCCCGCAACGTCCACGAGCACGTCGTGGCGGGGCTGCGGGGGGGCGCGCCGTGGGAGGTCGCCTTCCTCCCCTTCTCGCTGCACCAGGTGCACGTCGGGGAGGGCGAGCCCGACGTATGGGAGGACCCCGCGCGGCGCCCCGACCTCCTCGCCACCGAGGCCGCGCTCGCGGTGCGCGACGGGTGGGGCGAGGCGTTCCCGCAGGTCCACGAGGGCCTCTTCCGGGCGCGCCACGACGCCGGCCGCGACCTGCGGGACCGCGCCGTGGTCGAGGAGGTCGTCGCCGGGGCCGGGCTCGACCCCGCCGACGTCATGTCGGTGGTCGATTCGGGGGCGCCGCGCCGCACCTACAGGTCCGAGCACGAGCTCGCGGCACAGCGGTACGGGGTCTTCGGGGTTCCCACGATCGTCTCGAACGGGCACGCCGCCTTCGTCCGGCTCATGAGCCGGCCCCGGAACATCGACGACGCACGCGACACCGTGGAGCGGCTCGTCGCCCTCGTCGAGGGCTACCCCGACCTCAACGAGCTGAAGCACACCAAGATCCCTCGGTGACGATAGAGTCGCCGCGCCCGGAGAGGAGCCCAGCTCCATCGCGTGGGCGGGCCGGGTCCATCCCATGCAGGCCTCGAGCGTTGCCGGCGCGCGAAAGGAACAGTCGAGCATGGCATTGAAGGTGTCACCGCAGTCGCTCAGCCGCGTCAGCGCGCGCCGCCCGTGGCTGACGATCGCCCTCTGGGTGGTCCTCGTCGCGGCGGCGGGCGTCACGTCGTCCCGCCTCCTCGACGGCGCCCTGACGACGGAGTTCAACTTCAACACGGTCCCCGAGGCGGAGCGCGCCGCCCGGCTCGTCGAGGACCGGCTGCGCGGACCCCAGGGCACGAGCGAGATCTTCATCGTGCGCTCGGACTCGGTCACCGCGCGGGACCCGGCGTTCCGCTCCGAGGTCGGCGAGCTCCAGAGCGACGTCGTGAGCGCGGTCGGGCGGGATCACATCCAGGCGGTCGTCGACCCCTACCGGGCAAGCGATCGCCCGCTCATCTCCGAGGACGGCAGCACCGTTCTCCTGCCCGTGGTGCTCGAGGGCGAGGGAGACGACGTCACCGAGCACGTGGGGCCGATCGAGCGCGTGGTCGAGGAGCACGCCGGCGACGAGGGGTTCGACGTCTTCGTCTTCGGGGGCGCAACGATCGGCGAGGACTTCAACCGCATCGCGGAGGAGGACCTCGCGCGCGGAGAGGGCTTCGGGATCATGGTGGCCCTCGTCGTGCTCGTCGCCGTGTTCGGCGCCGTCGTTGCCGGAGTGGTCCCGATCGTGATGGGCATCGCCTCGATCGCGGTCGCGATCGGTCTCGTGGCGCTGGTCGGCCAGATCGTCGAGTTCTCGTTCTTCGTGACGAACATGATCTCGATGATGGGACTGGCTGTCGGCATCGACTACTCGTTGTTCATCGTGTCCCGTTACCGGGAGGAGCGCCGCAACGGGCGCGAGAGGCTCGATGCGATCTCGGTCGCGGGCGGGACCGCGAGCCGAGCGGTCTTCTTCAGCGGGATGACGGTGGTCCTGGCTCTCGCCGGCATGCTGATCGTCCCGACCTCGATCTTCCGCAGCCTCGCGGCGGGGGCGATCTTCGTCGTGGTGGCGGCGGTCCTGGCGTCGATCACCCTCCTGCCGGCCCTTCTCAGCCTGCTCGGCGACAAGGTGAACGCGCTCCGGGTCTTTCGCCGCAGGAGCCTCGAGCGGGTCGAGGGGGGGCGGCGCACCTTCTGGGACCGGGTCACCCACGGCGTCATGCGGCGCCCGGTCGCGAGCCTCGTGGTCGGCGCCGGGCTCCTGCTCGCGGCCGCCTTCTCCTACCTCGACATCGACACGGGGTTCTCCGGCGTCAGCACGATGCCGGACAAGACCCAGTCCAAGCAGGCCTTCCTCGTGCTGCGAGAGGAGTTCTCCGGCGGGCTCAACTCACCGGTCGAGGTCGTCGTGGACGGCGACGTGACCGCGCAGGTCGAGGCGGGCATCGAGGAGCTGCGGCGCGCGATGGCCGCGGACGGCGGCTTCGGGCCCTCGACCGTGGAGGTGAACGAGGCGGGGGATCTCGCGGTCGTGTCGGCCGCGGTCGCCGGCGATCCGAGCGGCAGCGCCGCCGTTGCGGCGGTCGAACGACTGCGCGACGGTCTCGTCCCGAGGGCCTTCTCGGGCGCGGACGCGGACGTCCTCGTCGGCGGCGAGACCGCCCTGAGCAAGGACTTCTTCGACCTCACCGATCGCTACACCCCGATCGTGTTCGTGTTCGTCCTCGGGTTGTCGTTCCTGCTGCTGACGGTGGTGTTCCGCTCGATAGTCGTCCCGCTGAAAGCGATCGTGATGAACCTGCTGTCGGTGGGGGCCGCGTACGGACTGATCGTGCTCGTGTGCCAGAAGGGGGTCGGCGCCGATCTCTTCGGCTTCCACCAGGTCGAGGCGATCGAGGCGTGGCTGCCCCTGTTCCTGTTCTCGGTCCTGTTCGGGCTGTCGATGGACTACCACGTGTTCCTTCTGTCGCGCATAAGGGAGCGCTTCGACCACACCCACGACAACACGGGGTCGGTCGCATACGGCCTGCGGACCACGGCGGGCCTCATCACCGGCGCCGCGCTCATCATGGTGGCGGTGTTCGGCGGGTTTGCGGCGGGAGACCTCGTTTCCTTCCAGCAGATGGGCTTCGGCCTCGCGGTCGCCGTCTTCATCGACGCGACGATCGTTAGGTCAGTGCTCGTCCCCGCGAGCATGAAGCTGCTGGGCGACCGCAACTGGTACCTGCCTCGCTGGCTCCGCTGGCTGCCGCAGATGCACGTCGAGGGTCGCGAGCCCGAGGCTCCGGCGCGCCGCGCGCCGGAGCGGGCCGGGGTCGCTTAGGCCTCATCGCGTGAGAGAGTCCGAGCGACCCCCGGTCGCGATCGCGCCGGACGATGACGAGGGCCTGGTCGAGGCGGTCGCCCGCGGCGGGGGGCGCCTGGCGCCGCCGACCGCGGCGCGCGCGCTGGTGTGGACGGACCCCCATGACCCCCAGGGCATGAGGCGCACGGTCGATGGCTCCCCCGCGACCTGGATCCAGCTCCCGCTCGCCGGGATCGAGGCCTTCCACGCCACCGGCGTGATCGACCCCGGGCGCACGTGGACCTGCGCGAAGGGCATCTACGGCCCCGCGTGCGCGGAGCACGCGGTGATGATCATGCTTGCGATCGCGCGCCGGCTCCCGCACCACCTGCGCGCGACGTCGTGGGTGCCGGTGCACTTCGGATCGGGGGAGCGGCGGCTGCGCGACGCGACCGTGCTCGTGGTGGGCACGGGCGGCATCGGCCGCGCGCTCGCGGCCATGCTCGCCCCCTTGGGGACGCGCCTCCTCGCCGTCAACCGCTCCGGCGCGCCGCTCGACGGCGCGGAGCGGACCGAGACGACCGAAGAGCTGCCCGCACTGCTGCCCGAGGCCGACTTCGTCGTGCTCGCGGCGTCCCTGACCGCCGCCACCCGTCAACTCTTCGACCGCGACATGCTGGCTCGCATGCGGCAGGACGCGTGGGTGGTCAACGTCGCGCGCGGGGGGCTGGTGGACACGGACGCCCTCGTCGCGGCGCTGCGGGAGGGCTCGATCGGCGGGGCCGCCCTCGACGTCACCGAGCCCGAGCCGCTCCCCGACGGCCACCCCCTGTGGGAGCTCGACAACGCCATCATCACTCCGCACACCGCCAACACCATGGACATGGGGATCGTCGAGTACCGGTCCCTCGTGGCGCGCAACGTCGCCCACTTCGCCCGCGGGGAGCAGCTCGAGGGCCTCGTCGACCCCGCCCTGGGCTACTGACGCGGGCGGCCCGCGGGGCGGCGCCCGTCGGTCGAGAAGAGTCCGAAGGGCCGTCCCTCCGCCGTCACCGCCCGGACCCAGATGCGCCTGCGGCGCGCCGCCACGTAGACGAAGTGGTAGCGAGCACGGCAGAAGCTCGTGAAGGCGCGGCGGCCGCACGCGTAGAGGGGCGCGCCGCCTCCTCCCGTCACGACGTAGCGGATCCCCTTGCGCGCTTTGCTCACGAAGTAGATGTGGTCGTGGCCGTTCAGCACGAGGTCGACGCCGCGGCGGCGGAACAGCCGGGGCAGCCCCGGCCTGAACCCGGGCGTCGAGCCGTGCGGGCCGGGAGACAGCACGGGGTGGTGGAACACCGCGATCGTCCAGCGGTCGCCGCGCTCCGCGACGAGGGCCCGCCGCAGCCACCGGCCCCGCAGCCGGTTGGAGTCAACCATCACGAACCGCACCCCCTTGCGGCGCCAGACGTAGTTGCGCCGCGGCATCCCGAAGGCCGGCTCCCTGACCTCCGGCCGGCCGCGGCGCGTGACGTAGTCGTGGTTGCCGAGCGCGGCGTGGAAGCGAGCACCGTTGGCGAGCAGACACCTGTTGGGGCCGAAGAACGCGGCCCGGAATCGCGCCCGCGACCCGTCCGGGTAGACGTTGTCGCCCGTGGTGACGACGAAGCGGAAGGGATGGTCTCGCCGGTAGCGGCACATCGCCCGGGCGACGTCGCGCTGCGCGGTCCCGCCCCAGCCGAAGTCCCCGAGCACGGCGAAGCGGAGCACGTCGCGGCGCGGCGGGACGGAGCCGCCCCCGGGCGGCGCCGCGCTCCCCGGGTGCCCGGAGGGGGCGGCGGCGAGGAGGAGGACGGCCATCGCGGCGACGCCGCGCCCCACTCCTCGGCGAGCGCGCGTCGGTCCGGCATTCACGGGACCAGGGTTACACATCGACCCGGTTGGTAGGGTGAGGGATGGCTGCCATCGAGGCGCGCGAGCTCACGAAGTCGTTCACATCGGGCGGGCGCGGGCGCCGCCGTCGCACGGTCGAGGCCGTGCGCAACATCTCCTTCACGGTGGATGCCGGCGAGCGCCTCGCCTACATCGGCCCCAATGGCGCCGGCAAGTCGACCTCGATCAAGATGCTCACCGGCATCCTGCATCCGACCCACGGCGACGCGCGCGTGCTCGGGTACACACCTTGGTCGGAGCGCAAGAAGCTCGTGCGCCACATCGGCACCCTCTTCGGCCAGCGGTCCCAGCTCTGGTTCGAGCTCACCCCTCGGCGCTCGTTCACCCTCCTCGGGGCGATCTACGGCCTCGACGGCCCGCTCGCGCGGCGCGTCGACGAGCTCGCCGACCTGCTCGAGGCCGGCGACCTCTTCGACGTCCCCGTGCGCAACCTGTCGCTGGGGCAGCGCATGCGCTGCGAGCTGGCGGCGACGATGCTGCACTCGCCGCGGGTGATCTTCCTCGACGAGCCGACGATCGGCCTCGATCTCGTCGCGAAGCAGCGGTTCCGCGACATGGTGGTGAGGCTCAACGAGGACGAGGGCACGACCATCTTTCTCACCAGCCACGACGTGTCGGACATCGAGCAGGTTGCAAAGCGGGTCATCGTCATAAACCACGGCACGATCATCTACGACGACTCCGTGTCGCGCATGCGCCGCTCGCTGCTCAACACCAAGCTGCTCGAGGTGCGGTTCGAGGAGGAGCCGGGCTCGATCGCGGTGGACGGCATCACCGTGATCAAGGGTCGCGGCGTCGGCTACAAGCTCTCCGTCGACACAGAGCGTCATTCGATACGCGCCGTGCTCGACGACCTGCTCGACCGCCATCGCGTCGCCGACATCTCCGTTCTCGATCCGCCCCTGGAGGAGATCATCGGGCGCATCTACGAAGCCCCCCGGACGTGAACGCATACAGGTCGGCGTTCGTCGCCGGCGCGGCGCGAGCGCTGCGTGCGCCGGGAGAGCTCACCGTCCGCATCGCCTTCTACGCCATCATCCTCGTCGTCTTCTCGGCCCTGTGGAGCGTTGCGGTCGACGCGAACGGCGGGTCGATCGAGGGTTACACCTTTCCCGCCATGCTGTGGTACGTCGCCGCGGCCGAGGGGGCCGTGATCGCGACCAAGCCGCGCATGATCGAGGACATCGGCTACGAGATCGGGTCGGGCGGGATCGCCGTCGAGATGCTGCGCCCCGTGTCGGTCGTGGGCTTCCGCATGGCCGCCGAGCTCGGAGAGGCGCTCGTCCGCCTCGCCGCCGCCGGCGTCGTAGGCGTTGTGTTCGCGTGGGCGCAGGTCGGCGCGCCCCCGGGTGGAGCGGGCGCTCTCGTCGCCCTCCCCTCGGCCGCGATCGGGGTGGCGGTGAACCTCGCCGCTCAGCACGCCTTCGCCGGCGCGGCCTTCTGGCTCGACGATGCGAAGGCCTCGTGGTTCCTGTACCAGAAGGTCATCTTCCTGCTGGGAGGGATGCTGCTGCCGCTCGAGCTGTTCCCCGACTGGCTCTCGGACACGGCGCGCTGGCTGCCGTTCTGGGCCATGGCCTACATCCCCGCACGGTTCGTCGCACGCGGGGCCGAGCCCGGCCTCCTGCTCGTTCAGACGGGCTGGCTCGTGGTCTCGGCCGCCGCGGCCTCGGCCGTCTTCCGCTCCGGCGAGCGCCGCCTCCAGGTGGTGGGGGGATGAGCGTGCTGTGGGCGACGTTCCGGACGGCCCTGGTGGAGGCGTGGGCCAACCGCCGCTCCTTTTGGATCCAGGTCTCGATCATGCTCGCGAACGACGTCGCGTGGGTCATCTTCTGGCTCTTGTTCTTCGGTCGCGTCGGCGCGATCCGAGGGTGGGACGCCTCGCGCGTGCTGCTGCTCTTCGCGATCCTCACCACGATCGCCGGCATCGCCATGGGGCTGCTCGCCAACGCGCGCAAGATCGGCGAGCTCGTCGGGGACGGTCAGATCGACGCCGCGCTGGCTCTTCCGGTGCGTCCGCTTCCGTACCTGCTCGTGCGCCGCATCGACACGGCGCTGCTCGGCGATCTCTTCTTCGGGCCCGTGCTGTTCGTGCTCGCCGGGGCGCCAACGTGGGAGCGGACCCTCGTCTACGTCGCCGCGTCGCTGTGCGGCGCGGCCGTGCTGGTCGGGTTCCTCGTCTTCATGGGGGCCCTGACGCTCTTCATCGGGGGCCGGGGCGAGCAGGCCGACCTGGGCTTCCAGGCGATCCTGATCCTCGCCTCCTATCCCCTCGACGTCTTCGGTGGGGTCACGAAGGTGCTGCTCTACACGGCCGTCCCCGCAGCCTTCGTAACCGGCCTCCCCACCGAGCTCGTGGACGACTTCGAGCCCGCGACCGCCGCAGGGCTCGTCGCCGCGGCCGCGTTCTTCGTCGCGCTCGGGGGGGCCGCCTTCTCGCTCGGGCTCCGCCGCTACAGCTCGGGCGCGGTGTGGACGCGCGCATGACGTTTCGGCGCCGGCGGGTCCGGGAAGGGACGCGCGGGCCGGGGGACGAGCCGCGAGGAGGGTGTCGGTGAGCGACGAGCTGCCGTCCAACACTCAGAAGGATCCCGACGACTGGGTCACGGGAGAGGAGCACATGACCGGGGCGCAGGCGTCGTATCTCAAGACGCTGTCGGAGGAAGCGGGCGAGCCCTTCGACGGATCCCTCACGAAGGCCGAGGCGTCCAAGCGCATCGAGGAGCTGCAGGACAGGACGGGGCGCGGCGCCTCGGAGAAGGAGGGGTAGAGATGTCTCCGAAGTCGTGGGAGAAGGACGTCGACGACGAGACGCTCGAGGAGATGCCAGCGACCATCGAGCGGTCTCCGGACAAGGCGCAGAGGACGTGGGCCAAGGCCCACGACAGCGCGGTCGAGTCCTACGGGGACGGGGAGCGGGCGCACCGGACCGCCTACGCCGCGCTCAAGCACTCCTTCGAGAAGGTCGGCGACCGTTGGGAGGAGAAGGACCGGCGAGGCCCGTCCGATCCCCGGGCGCGCCGGGGAGGCGAGGCGGCGCGCCGGGGCGAGGGCGAGACGTTCGGCGGCGTCGACGCCGTCGGCAATTCGAAGAAGGAGCTGTACGAGCGGGCCCGGCGCCTCGGGATCGAGGGCCGCTCGAGGATGACCAAGAAGGAGCTCGCCGCCGCCATCGCGCGCAAGCAGTAGGCGGCCGGCGGGCCCCTTCCCGGACCCCTGCCGGCTCCGCCCCCCGGCCATCGGCGGCGGGTTGGTGGAGCCGCCCCGCTAGAAGCCGCGGTGGCCGCGCGGCCGCCCCTCGTCCTCGGGGTCCTCCGGGCGCCGGTTGGGAGGCCGCTGGGGGGCGATCGCCATGTCGGGCAAGAAGGCGCGCCGGCCCGACCACGGCCCCGGCGGGGCCACGACCGCGTCCGCGATGCGGTACGCGATCGCCTCGTAGTTGACGCGCCACCCCCGGAAGTGGACCCATGCCTCCTCGGGGGTCCGCTCGAGGGGAAAGCCGACCTCCTCGGCGCGACGGACCCCCGCCGCGAACTCCTCGAAGGTGAGCTCGATCGGGTCCTCGGGGAAGGGATCGACGTCGAAGGGGATGCCCACCGCCTCGGCGATGTCGCGCAGGCAGTTGAAGCCCATGCGCAGGCATAGCCGCGCCTCCGACGGCGCCCGGGACGGGCTCAAGGCGAGGTAGAGGGCGGCGGAGTCCATGACCGCGAGAAGGCCCACGATCCACGAACGCAGAGGGTGCGGGGACCGGAACCACACCAGCACGGGATAGTTCGCGTGGCTCTCGGCGACGTCGGCCGCCCACGCCTCCCACTCGTTGTAGAGCTCGCGCAAGCTGTCCACGATGTTCACCATCTGGTGGCGGGCGAGGATCTCGGGACCCCACGCGGGCGAGCCGGCCCGGCTCTGCAGCATCGTGACGAGCGTCTCGCGCCGGTTGAAGGCGGAGTAGATGACCGGCAGGTAGGCGATCTCGAGAGCGATGGCGACGAGGCCGGTCCCCGCCGCGACGAAGTCGATCACGGTCGCGGCGTAGGACTCCGTGGTCGTGAACCCGAGCGTGAAGGTCGAGGAGCCGACCTCTCGGAGGGCGTCGGGGAGGGTCACGTCCACGACCGCCCAGAACATCAGGCTGTAGCCGATCACGAACAGGGTCAGCCACGCGAGCAGCACCGAGAGCAACGCCATGGGCGCCGACGCCGCGAGGATGCGGTCCTTCGTCTCGTAGGAGTCGGCGACGCGCGCGGCGAGCAGGAACGACCGGCGTACCACCGATCTCCCCACGAGGACCGAGAGCCTCGAGGCGAGCCCGCGGGGCAGCACGAGTGTGCGGATCAGGCTGCCCGCCGTGCCGAGCACGATCGCCATCCCCGCCGCGAACGCGAGCGGGGAAACGATCGGGCCGCTCACGGCGCGCCGACGACGGCGCTGCGGCGCTCGAGCAGGAGCACGTCGCGCCAACGGCCGTCGAGGGCCCCGAGCCGCTCGCGCACGCCGACCTTCCGGAACCCGCAGCGCGCGAAGAGGCCCACGCTGGCGGCGTTCTCGGGGAACACCCAGGCCTCGAGGGTCCACAGCCCGGCCTCCTCGGACGCGGCCACGAGGGCGGTCAACAGAGCGCGGCCGACCCCTCTGCCCCGGAGCCCCGCGTCGACGTAGACGCTCACCTCGGCCGCGCCGCGATAGGCGCAGCGACTCGACACGGGGGCGAGCGCGGCCCACGCGACGGCGCGCCGCCCCCTGCGCGCGACCAGTCGAGGCGCGGGCAGGTGGATCCCGTCCCACTCCTCCCACGTCGGCACCGAGGTCTCGAAGGTGGCCTGTCCCGCCTCGATGCCCTGGGCGTAGATCTCCGCCACCCTCGGCCAGTCCGAGCGCCGCATCACCTCGATGGAGACCTCCGAGGTCATCCGCGCGAGGTGCGGTCGGCTACGAGGTCGCGGCGAGCGCGATGCAGACCCCCCCGCCCACGCGCGTCCCCCTCGGTTCGGTGGCGTTGCCCCGTCATGTGCCCCCTCCCGGCGGTCGCGACGCGGCCGCCTATCATGGCGCCCGACCGCGCCGACGCGCGATCGCGCTCGCATGACCGACGACCCCTTCTCTCCTCCACCCGAGCTGCGCCGGCCCGAGCGCCGTCTGCGCGGGCGCATGGTGGCGCCGGTCACCCTGTGGACCGCGGGTCAGGAGGAGGCGAGGACGGGCCTCACGGTCTCCTCGATCCTCGTGGCCGAGGGCGATCCCTCGAGCGTCCTGGGGCTCGTGAACGACATGTCCGGGCTGTGGGACGCGGTCCACGCCACGGGAGCGTTCGTCGTCCACGTGCTCGAGCGCCGGCACCGGGCGCTCGCGGAGCGCTTCGCGGGGGCGCGCCCGTCGCCGGGCGGCCTCTTCCACGGGCTCGACGTGGCCGCCTCGCGCTGGGGTCCCTGCCTCGCGGACGTCGGCACGCGCGCGTGCTGCGGGCTCGTCGGCGCGACCGAGGTCGGATACCAGCAGCTGGTGCGGGGGGTGATCGAGCGCGTCGAGATCGGGGCGGTGGAGGATCCGCTCGGCTTCTTCCGGGGCCGGTACCGCGCCCTCGCGCCCCGGGGCGCGCCGTGACGCCGGGAGGCCGCGCCCTTCCCCCCTCCCGTGGCCTATGCTGGAAGGTGCTGGTGTCCAGATAGGGTAGAAGGTCGCCTTTGACAGGCGGGTGGAGGCGACGTGGCGTCGACCGAGTATCG
>DATADD010000096.1:0-8561 GCA_036258675.1 Actinomycetota bacterium
AGAGCGGGCGAACGACCTCCTCACGTGGTGCCGGCGGAGGGCGACCCCCTAGCAGTGGGCCTTGCGGACCACCGCCACCCAGTACTCCGTCTCCGGAGTGACGGGCGTGTCGAACCGGGCGTTCACGACGTAGAGCCGGCCCCTGTAGTCGTCGAGCGTCGTGGGCACGTCGAAGTCCTCGTCGCGGATGCGCTTGACGACGTCGCCCTCCCGGAGGCCGTCCAGCTCCACCAGCGCGATCAGGTTGTTGAAGCCGCGCACCACGTAGAGGCAGTCGCCGTCCAGGAGCAGGCCATCGCCGTTGCGGACGCGCTCGTCGCCGAGGTCGATGACCCTCGTGCGACCGGTGTCAGGGTTGACCGAGAACAGGAGGCCGGTGTTGCTCTGCACGACCACGAGCCGATCGCCGTCCTTCGCGGCTTCGATGCCGTTGACGTTGAACCCCTCCCGGTAGCGGATGTCGCCGGAATAGGGAACGACCTCGAAGCGGCCGTCCGCGTACGGCGCGCCGCCGGCACGGAGCGGAACCCGGTAGAGGACGGGGAGGACCGAGTCGGTGAACCACGCGGCGCGCCGCGTCACGACGACGTCGTTGATGAAGCCGCCCTCGTCGCTCAGCTGGAAGACGGCGATGTCGTCGCCCGTGTCCGCGTCGTAGACGTAGGCCTGCCCGGTCTCGCCGCCGGCAACGAAGATGCGCCCCCGGTTGACCTCGAGGCCCACCGCGGAACGCCCCTCGACCGACTCGACGAGCACCGAGCCGTCGCCGGTGCGGACGTCGCCGGCGAACACGGCGCCGGTGGCGATGGAGGCGACGTAGAAGGTGCCGTCGGCGCGGATGCTGATGCCCTCGGGCAGGAACCCATCCGGCAGCGGGATCCTGTCGCCCGGCGGGTCGGCTGCCACGCCGGAGGCGGCGCCCCCCACCGTCAGCAGAGCGGCCAGAACCGTGACGAGTGCCCGACGCATGAGATCCCTCCCGCTTCGTCGTCCGGTACCGAACCGGCCACAGGATAGTCGGGGCACGTCGCTAGTCGTCGAACCCGCTCGCGCCGGACGTTGACGGCCGCTTGCGCGCGCGGCCCAAACCCCTCGAATCTCGCGTTCCCGTCACGCCGCGCGCCGCAGCCGCTGGCGGAAGATCCTCACCTCCCGGCGGCGCCAGTCGACGTGGTCGTTGCGCCACCCCTGGAGGTCCTTGAAGTAGGGGCTTCCGTTCGCCATCGCGTGGCCGATGACGTTTCTCGTGCGCACCCCGAGCTTGTCCTGCAGCCACGCGACCAGAGCGAGGGCGGCGCGCGCCTGTTTCCGACGACGAAGGATGCGGCGCGCCGCCCAGTGCGACCCCCGCCCCGCCGCCTGCACCATCTCGACGCCCACCGAGACGTGGTTGAGGCCGATCGCGTGCCTGCACCTGATGCGCAGAGACACGACAGATCGGATCGTCCCCCTCTGGCCGACGATGAAGTGGGCGCACACTCCCGGCAGCTCCCCGCGCGCGGGCGCGTTCGAAGCGAAGTGGTTCCACGCCGATCGCCAGCTCGAGCCGCCCGTGTAGTGGAGGACGATGACGCGGGGGCGCCGCAGTCGCCACCTCGCCTTGCCGTAGTGGCGCGCCGAGTAGCGGGCCATCTGATGCCTGCGCTCCTGACCGAAGGGGATGCGGGTCCGCACTACGCGCGGCCGCGAGCGGCTCTCGGGAGGTGCTGCCGGCGCCGGGAGCTCGGCCGCAAGCGCCGCAAGGAGCACGAGCACGGCGGCCGCGGGGGCGGATCGTCGCATCACTCCGTCCGGAGGATGCCCGGGATCAGAAGGCACACCCACATCGCCACGGCCCCCAGCACCGCAGCCCAGACGAGGGTCGTCTCCGCGCCCAGCGACTGGCCCACGGGGCCGGCGACGGCGAAGGAGATCGGGATCAGGCTCGTGGAGACGAGCCAGTCGAGGCTCGACACCCGCCCGAGCAGCTCGCGCGGCACGTGCCTGTGCAGAAGCGTGCCCCACACGATCTGGCCTCCGGTGAGAAGCGCCAGGAGACAGAAGCCCACGATCATCGTCTGCCACGTCGCCCCCGCGACCGCGAAGGCGGCGAGCAGCAGCGTGCACAACGACCATGCGCCGAACACGAACAGCAGCGGTCGCGGGCCGATCCCGCGCTGGCCGATGACGGCGGAGATCGCTATGGAGCCGGCCCCCCCAGCGGCGAGCACGAGACCGAAGTCGCCCGCGTCTCCGCCGAGCTCGTTGCGGATGACGAAGGGAACGAGGACCTGCCAGGGACCGTAGAAGGCAAGCAGCCCCAACGCGCTGGCGAGGAAACCGCCCCACAGCCACGTCTTCGAGCGCACGAAGCGAAACCCGTCGCGCAGCTCCTGCAGCACCGACGTCCTCACGGCGTCGCCCGAAGCCCTCGCCGCAAGCGGACGCATGAGGAAGACCGCTCCCGCCGAGAACACGAACGTCCACGCGTCGAGCACGAGCGCGCCTCCCACACCGAACGGCGTGGCGATGATCAAACCCCCGACGAGGGGCCCGATGAGCCGGAAGGCGACGGGCCGCACGAACTGGTCGAGCGAGTTCGCTTGCACGAGGAGGTCGGACGGCACGACGTCGGGAACTATCGCGCCGAACGCGGGCATGAAGAAGGCCTCGCCCGCGCCGTATATCGCGGCCAGCGCGAACACCTGCGTCAGCGTGAGGTTCTCGGTTATCGAGAGCAACCCGATCGCTCCGATCGCGAGCCCGCGCGTGAGGTCGGACGCGAGCAGGACCTTGCGGCGGTCGAAGCGATCGGTGACCACCCCGCCGACCAGCAAGAAGACGACCTGCGGGATCGAAAAGGCGGCGCCGACCGCCGCGAGCGCCGTTGGTGCGTTCGACAGCGCGAACACCTGGAACGGGATCGCAACGAAGTAGATGCCGTCTCCGATCAACGAGACGGTCATACCGACCCACAGCAGCGCGAAGTCCCGGTGCCGCAGCGGCCTGAGGATGTGGAACCGCTCCCACAACTGGCCCGTGACGGTCTCGGGCGGGGCGCCGAAGGACTCGGATGCCGGCGCGGACGGAGCCGGAGCGGTCGGTTCGTCGGCCCCCCGTGCGACGGTCTCCTCCACGATGGGCACTTAACCAGCGATGGCCCCCACCCGCAACCGCGGCCGGGAGGCCGCGATCAGGACGCGGGGTCGGCCTCGGTCAGGTCTATGACCTCGTCGAGATAGACGAGTCTCTCTATCGCCCTGTCCGCCTCGTCGAGGGCGCGGAGAAGCAGCTCCCTCCGACCGCCCTCGGACAGGCTTCTCCACCCGATGGCGACCTTGAGGCACCCCTTGACCTCGTCGAGGCAGTACGCCATATCGCGAAGCCTGTCGCTGTGAACGTCGGCCACCTGCCCCTCGATGGGGCGCACACCCGTCGCCCGTCGTCTGGACGACCCTTCCTGGGATGGCATGCCAACGTGATACCGCATCCCACCGCTCGCAAGCACCCTCTTTCGGGTGATGTTGTCACCCCGTCGAGGGCGACTGTGCCGCGCTGTCGCTCTCGGACGCTGAGTTGAGACGCAGCGTGAAGCGCGCTCCCTCTCTGCCGTCGTACCAGATCTGGCCTCCCATGGCCTCCGCGAGCATGCGCACGATCGTGAGCCCGAGGCCGGAGCCCTGTATGCCTGCGGTGTTCTCACCTCGGCTGAAGGGTTCGAACAGCAACGGAAGGAGGCTGTCGGGAACGCCCTCACCGTCGTCGGCGACGGTGAGGAAGACGCTGTCGCCCCCGCGCCGGCACTCGAGCGAGATGCTCGAGCCGCCGTACATGTAGGCGTTCACCAGCAGGTTCGTGACTATCTGATCGAGCCTCTCCGGGTCGGCGACGACCATGCAACTGCCGACGTTGGCGGTCACCTCCTTGCCCGGCGGGGCCGGGCTCGCCTCGACCACCTTGGCCACCACGTCCCGGAGGTCGATCGGCTGGAGCCTGATGTCGCTCCTCTTCCGCTGCAGGCGGCTGAGGTCGAGCATGTTGCGGACGAGCGCCGACAGCCGCTGGGTCTGCCGGTTGAGCGTCATGACGCACTCGTCGAGAAGGTCCTCGGGAAGCTTCCTCCAGCGGGCGATGAGGTCGGCGGAGCCCAACACGGCGGTCACCGGCGTGCGGAGCTCGTGTGCGGCGTTCGCGATGAAGTTGTCCTTGGTCGCCTCTAGCTGTTTGCGTTCCGTCACATCGCGGAGCACGCCGATGACGTAGATGCCCGGGACCTCCGCATCGTCGATCGGCGACAGCATGAGGTCGACGTAGAACTCCGTGCCGTCCTTCCGCAGAGCGGGCAGCTCGATCGCCTGGTGGCTGTCGATGATGTCGCCCGACCCGGTCTCCCGGTAACGTGCAAGGCCGTTGCGATGATCGTGGCGCAACCGCTCCGGCACGAGCGCCTCGAGGGGAAGACCCATGGCCTCCTCCGCGGAGTACCCGAACATGCGCGACGCCGCCATGTTCCACATGACGATGGTTTCGGCGTGAAGCTCGGCCACCACGACGGCGTCGCGGATCGTGTCGAACAACCTTCCGATCCCCAGCGCCTTCCGGATGTCGGAGGACGTGTCCACTGACTTCACCGGTTGCATTGTAGTGGAGGGTGCCGAGGCGACGTCAGTAGCGGAACGACGCGGCGAGGGGAGCGTCTCCTGCCATCTCGTTCGCCCCGCACACGTATACGGTGCCGGAGTTCACGAACGTCCAGCGCGCGGCAAGGTCGAGCAGCTCGACGCCGTCGGGCCCCGGCTCCTCGTGACGCTCGAGCGTCTGGGACGCGAAGTCGTACGACCCCCACAGGTCCACGTCTCGAGCGACGAAGAGGGTGTCGACACGTCCAGCATGCGCCGCCTCGAGAACGTTCTCGAGCGATGTGCTGCCGAGTCCCTGGGCGTGATGCTGCGCGAGCCTGTCGCGCGCGCTCCTGAGCTCCTCGCGGACATGCCGCTCGATGATCGGGGAGGCGGCCTCGTGCAGCTGCGCGTCCGACGACCGGTCCGGACTGCCGTCGACGCCCGCGTCGAGGATGTTGCGATAGCGGCTCACGTCCCGCCAGATCGCCCGCACGTAGTCCACCGCCGCAACGATCATCGGCGCGCTCTGCGCGCCCAGCAACTTGGACAACCCCGCGTCGACAGCATGGAGATAGCGGCGTATCTGGGTCTTCGTCCCCTCCCCGGATTCGCCGTGCCCGTGGAACCCGTGCTGGCGGTTCCCACCCGACCGGCCGTCGGCGGCCGCCTGTCCCACGGGAACGCGGCCGGGACCCGTCGTGGGATGGTGTTGCAGCTCCGGCTTCTGGAGGTCGTCGTACCGAAGCGCTTCCTCGAGACTGCGCGGTATGCCGAGCGGCTCGAGATCCACCGCCCGCGCTCCGTGCCTCGTGCAGTGCAACAGCCTGACCGTGTGCTGGCTGAGGGCGAGCACGAAGTAGTGGCTGTCCGGGAACATCGCCGGGAACAGCGGCTTGACGTGGAGCTCTCCACCCACCACGCATCGCTCCGCGACCGAGTAGGGCAGCCTGACCACAGTGGTGTGGGAGTCGGTCCGCAGCAGCGCCAGCCCCTCCCATTGGTGCAGCCAGAAGTCGGCGTCGTCGATCAGCTCCTTCAGCGGCCTCAACAGCTCGCACACGTTGGGCCGGGCAACGCCGCGCGCGTCGAGAGCATCCTCCGCGCGCGACAGCATGCTCTTGAGATGAAGAGAGTTCTCGGCGGGCTCCACGGCCGCCCGGTTGGTGGGGAAGTAGAAAGAGAGCGCCGTCGAAGTCTCCTCGCCGAGCAGTTTCCGCAGCGCGTCCTTGTCCACGACATGGAGATCGTCGGCGCGCGCAGTCACGAGCTTGACCCTATACCGGGCCTAGGAGGTGAGGGCCTCGACCTCGCTCGTACACGCGCTGCAGCGCGTTGCCTCGAGAGCGATCGGCGTGAAGCAATACGGACACTCTCTCGTCTTGGGAGGCTCGGGCGGCGCTCCCGCGGGATGGAGCGCTCGATTGGCTGCACGAACGATGAAGAAAAGGGCGATGGCAACGAGCAGGAAGTTCACGAGGGCGGTGAGCAAGAGCCCGTACCTGATCGGAGTGCCGGCGATCGAGAAGGACAGGCCGCTGAAGTCCGGGCGGCCGAAGACGGCCGCGATCAGCTGCAGGAGCACCCCGTTCACGAGAGCCTGGACGACCTCGTTGAAGGCGAGGCCGAGGATGAAGGCGACCGCGAGCTCGAGGAGGTTGCCCCTCAACGCGAACGTGCGGAACTCCTTGATCACCGCAGTCTCCTATCCACCGCTCCGCGCCGCGGTACCCACGAGGCCGCCCGCGGTAACCAGGCGCCTCCTGGAGGAAGAGTTTGGAACGAGGGTTGAGGGGTAGCCCTCGGCCGACATGCCCTGGGACCACGACCACGCCGCACGCGACGACCGCATTGGGGTCGTCATCGCCTCTCGGAACCGGCTCGGCCCGCTCGAGCGCACCCTCGAGCGCGTGCTGGCGCTGCCCGAGCGTCCGTGTGTCGTGCTCGTGGACAACGCCTCGACCGACGGGACCGTCGCGGCGGTGCGGGACCGGTTCCCCTCCGTGGAGGTCATCGCCCTCGCGCGCAACGAGGAAGGCGCGGCCCGGACGAGGGGCGTCGAGCGCCTCACAACCCCCTACGTCGCCTTCTGCGACGACGACTCCTGGTGGTCCCCCGGAGCCCTGACGAGGGCGGCCGACCTCCTCGACGACCACCCCTCGCTGGGTCTCGTCGCGGCCCGCATCCTCGTCGGCGAGGAGGAGCGGGTCGATCCCACCAGCGAGCACATGTCGGCGAGCCCCCTGCGGCGCGAGCCGGACCTTCCGGGCGTCCCCGTCCTCGGGTTCCTCGCCTGCGGCGCGGTGGTGCGGCGCGCCGCCTACCTCGAGGCGGGAGGCTTCGAGTCGCGGCTCGGGGTCGGCGGGGAGGAGGAGCTCCTCGCCCTGGACCTCGCCGCGGCGGGGTGGAGCCTCGTCTACGTCGACGACGTCGTCGCCCACCACGACCCGCCCCCGCGCCCGGACCAGGGCCCGCGTGCCCGCCGCCTGGTGCGAAACCAGCTCTGGACCGTGTGGATGCGCAGGCCCCCCGCGGCGGCCCTGCGCCACACCGCCCGCCTGCTGCTGCGCGCGCCCGCCGACAGGGCGCGCAGCCGGGGCGTGGTCGACGCCATACGAGGCCTGCCGTGGGCGCTGCGGAACCGGCGGTCGCTCCCCCCGGAGGTCGAGGCTCGCCTGCGCACGCTCGAGAGCGGGGCGTAGCCTCTCGGCGTCGTTCGCAGCGCGGCCAGCCGTCAGCGCCCGCGCGCGGAACCGAGCGAAGGAGAAGACATGCGGTTGGGGATGGTGGGGCTCGGCCGGATGGGAGCCAACATGACGACGCGCCTCGTCCACGGAGGTCACGAGGTGGTCGCCTACGACGTCGACCTGGCCGCGGTCGAGAAGGCGGCGGCGACCGGGGCCGAGGGCGCCGTCTCGCTCGACGACCTCGTGGCGCGGCTCGATGCTCCGCGCGCGGTGTGGATGATGGTCCCGGCCGGCGACGCCACGCGGTCGACCCTCGACGCGCTCGCGCGCCTGCTCGCACGAGGCGACGTCGTGATCGACGGAGGCAACTCCCACTACACCGAAACGGTCGCGCGCGCCGCGGCCCTCGGCGAGCACGGGATCTCCCTCGTCGACGCGGGGACCTCCGGGGGGATCTGGGGGCTGCGGGAGGGCTACTGCCTCATGGTCGGCGCGTCCGAGGACGACTTCGCCCGGCTCGAGCCCGTCCTCGCGACGCTGGCGCCCCCGAACGGCTACGCGCGCGTCGGCCCACCCGGCAGCGGCCACTTCGTGAAGATGGTGCACAACGGGATCGAGTACGCGCTCATGCAGGGCTACGCGGAAGGGTTGGAGCTGTTGAAGTCGGCCCGGTGGGAGCTCGACCTCGCCGCGATAACGGAGCTCTGGCGCCACGGAAGCGTGATCCGCTCATGGCTGCTCGACCTCGCCGCGTCGGCGCTGCGCAGGGATCCCGAGCTCGAGGGGGTGGCGGACTACGTCGAGGACTCGGGCGAGGGCCGCTGGACCGTGCAGGCCGCGCTCGACTCGGCGGTCCCCGCGCCGACGATCACGCTGGCGCTCTTCGCCCGGTTCGCGTCGCGACAGGACTCTTCATTCGCCGGCAAGATGCTCGCCGCGCTGCGCCAGGAGTTCGGAGGCCACGCCGTGCGGCGCGCCGACGGCTGAACGCTCACAGAGGAAGAGCGAGCGCCACGGCGACCGCGACCGGGCCGTCGTGGGAGATGCTCACCGCGACCGTGCGCCCGCCCACGAGCGCGCGCGGCTCGCCCGAGGGAGCGCGCACGACCTCGATGCGCGCCCCCCACGCGGCGAGCGAGCCCAGCCGGAGAGCCTTGATCACGGCCTCCTTCGCGGCGAGGGTCCCCGCGAGGTGCTCGACGGGGTTCACTCGCCCGCTGCAGTAGGCCCTCTCTGCTGGAGTGAAGAGGCGCTCCTCCATGCGCGGACGCCGCTC
>DATADD010000097.1:0-2803 GCA_036258675.1 Actinomycetota bacterium
ACGGGGGTCGCGATCTGCTCCGTCGTCCCGCGGGCGACGCAGGAGCTGCGCGACATGGCGCTGCGCTACTTCGGCTTCCCGCCCGTGGTGGTGGAGCCGGGCACGAAGACCGGCATCGCGGTCGTCACGGAGAACCCGCGCGAGGTCGGCGCGGACCGCGTCACGAACGCGGTCGCCGCGCACGCGCTGTTCCCGAACGAGCCCGTGGTCGTCGTCGACTTCGGCACCGCCACCAAGGTCGACGCCGTGTCGGCCCGGGGGGAGTTCCTCGGCGGGGCGATCGCCCCCGGCATCGGCATCTCCGCCAACGCCCTGTTCCAGATCACCGCCCAGATAAGGCGGGTGGAGCTGGTCGCCCCGCCGGCCGCGATCGGCCGCAGCACGGGGACGAGCGTTCAGTCCGGCGTCGTGTTCGGCACCGCCGGGCTCGTCGACGGCCTCGTGGAGCGCGTCTTCGACGAGCTCGGCACGCGGGCCCAGGTGGTGGCCACGGGCGGACTGGCCGACACGGTGGTCGAGCACTGCCGCCTGATCGACCGGGTCGAGCCGTTCCTCACGCTGGCGGGCCTGCGCCTCGTGTTCGAGCGCAACGCGATGGCGCGCGCGGGGGAGGATCCGGGGTGACGGAGGGCGTCGCGTACCCCTACCGCTTCGAGCGCACCGCGACCGCCGGAGAGCTGCAGACCCGCCACGGGTCGCTCGAGGCGGGCGCGGACGCGGGAGAGGTGGTCGCGGTCGCGGGCCGTCTGCGCACGGTGCGGCTGCACGGCAAGGTCGCGTTCGCCGATCTCGTCGACGCGTCCGGGCGGATCCAGCTGCTCGCGCAGCGCGACGTCCTCGGCGACGAGGCGATGGCCGCGTTCGGCAGCCTCAACGTGGGCGACGTCGTCGGAGCCGAGGGCGAGGTGATGCGCACCCGGCGCGGGGAGCTGTCGATCCGGGCCGCCGCGGTGACCGTGCTCGCAGAGTGCCGCCGGCCCATGCCCGAGAAGTGGCACGGCATGACAGACGTGGAGGCGCGCTACCGCCAGCGCTACCTCGACCTGATCGTGAACCCCGACGCGCGCGCCATCGTCGACGCTCGCGCGGCAGCGAACGCGGCGGCGCGCTCCTTCCTCGAGGGGCGCGGCTTCGTCGAGGTCGAGACGGCCCTGCTCCATCCCCTCGCCGGAGGGGCGGTGGCGCGGCCGTTCCGGACCCACTACAACTCGCTCGACATCGACGTCTATCTGCGCATCGCGCCCGAGCTCTACCTCAAGAGGCTGCTGATAGGGGGCCTCGAGCGCGTCTACGAGCTCAACCGGAGCTTCCGCAACGAGGGCATCTCCGCCACGCACAGCCCGGAGTACACGATGCTCGAGGCCTACGAGGCCTACGTCGACTACAACGACTCCATGTCGGTCGTGGAGGGGCTCGTGCGCGCGATCGCGCAGGCCGTGTGCGGGTCGCTGCGGTTCGAGGCGAACGGGACGACGGTGGACCTCGGCGAGCCGTTCGAGCGCGTCACGATGTTCGAGGCGATCGAGCGCGCCACGGGCGACGACCTCCTGCCCCTGTGGGAGGCGGGCGACGAGGACGGTCTGCGGGCCCGCGCGGCGGCCGCCGGCGTTGCGCCCCAGCCCGTCTGGGGCCCCGGCAAGGTGCTCGCCGAGATCTTCGAGGCAACGGCGGAGAGGCGACTCGTGGCCCCGACCTTCGTGGCCGGCTACCCCAAGGAGGTGTCGCCGCTCGCCAAGGACCACCGGGCTCTCGCGGGTTTCACCGAGCAGGCCGACCTCGTCATCGGGGGCGTCGAGCTGTGCCCCGTCTACTCCGAGCTCAACGACCCCGACGAGCAGCGCCGGCGCTTCGAGCAGCAGCTCGGGGCGCGCGGCGCGGGGGACGAGGAGGCGACCCTGCCCGACGAGGACTACCTCGAGGCGCTCGCCTACGGGATGCCGCCGGCGGGCGGCTTCGGCCTCGGCATGGACCGCCTGCTGGCGCTGCTGATGGGGCGGGCGACCCTGCGCGAGGTGATCCTGTTCCCGCTCCTGCGCCCGGAGGCCCCCTCTGCCCGGGCTCGCGGCGGATCCGTGTCGGGATCCGAACCGGGATCCGAATGAACCGGCCGGGGCGCCGGGTGCGAGGATGCCTCCATGGCCCCTCGACGGCTTGCGGCCCTCGCGGTCGCCGCGGGCCTCGCCGCCGCGGCCTGCCAGGTCGACCGGCCCTCCTCGTTCCGCCTTCGGGAGCCGGTCGCGCCGCCCCGCGACTCGCCCACGCTCTCGGTCGGCTTCGTGGGGACGCTCTCCGGTCCGGACGCGTGGCGGGGAGAGGACGCCTTCGAGGGCGCCGACCTCGGCGTCCACCACCTCAATCGGCGCCGCCCGCGGGGGACCCCGTCGTACGAGCTCGTCCAGCTCGACGACGGGGGTGACCCCGGGCGCGCCGCGGAGCTCGTCGAGCGGCTCGCCCGCCTCCGGACCACGGTCGGCATCGTCTACGCGGGCCCTCCCGAGGGGCTCTCGGCCGCCGCGCCCGCTCTCGAGCGGGCCGGGATCCCGGCGCTGCTGTGCTACGGGGACCCCGGCGGGGGCGACACCTCGCACGTGTTCACGATCGGTCCGCCCGCCGCCCTCCAGGCGCGCCGGCTCGTGGCCTACCTCGTGGGCGATCGCGGCTACGCCACCGTTGGGGCGCTGGTGGAGCGGTCGCGGGCGGGAGAGGTCGCACTCGAGGCCCTGCGCGCCGCCGCCGGTCGGCGGGCGCGGGTCGCCGGCGTCCGCCTCGCGTCGTCCCGCTCCCGGCTGCGGCCGGCGCTGAG
>DATADD010000098.1:0-6566 GCA_036258675.1 Actinomycetota bacterium
TACGCGTCGCTGGTGGCGGGCAACGGCAGGGGACGGGCGCGCCGCCCCGAGCTCGTCGTGCTCGTGAGCCACGAGGTCGCCAGGCGGGGGTGGAGAGATGTGCGGGAGGGCGAGGTGTGCAAGATCCCCGGGGTCGGGCCCGTGCCGCCTGAGGTCGCAAGGAAGATAGCCAGGGATGCGTTTCTGTCCGGGGTCCTCTACGACGGGGTCGACCTGCGCAACTTCGCCCGGTGGGGCAGGGGCATACCGGTCGAGGTCGCGGTCGCCCTCGAGCTGGGCGACCCTCCCGAGTTCGACGGGGTCGCGTGCGCGACGTGCGGGAGGCGCTTCCGGACCGAGTTCGACCACCTCGAGCCCCACGCCGCAGGGGGTCCCGTGTCGACGACGAACATCGATCCGCTCTGTTGGACGTGTCACCGCGACAAGACGGCGCGCGACCGGGCCGCGGGCAGGCTGGGACCGGCGGGAGGCGCGCGCAACAGGGCCGACGGCAACGGGGCGAGGAACGAGCCGCCCGAGCCGTGACGCACGTCACAGTGGACGGGGGAGGGCGCGCCTAGCTACGTGTGGTCGTAGAAGCCCCGGCCCGTCCTGCGGCCGAGGTAGCCGGCCCGCACCATGTGCTCGAGCAGGGGGGCGGGCGCGTAGCGGCGCTCCCGGAACTCGTCGTGCAGCAGATCCAGCACGTCGAGGGTGACGTCGAGGCCGATCTCGTCCATCAGCTCGAACGGGCCCACGGGGTGACCGCAGCCGAGCTTCATCGCGGTGTCGATGTCGGCCGGGGTCGAGTAGCCCTGCTCGTGCATGCGGATCGCGTCGTTGAGGTAGGGGAACAGCAGGAAGTTGACGACGAACCCGGCGCGGTCCCGGCACCGCACCGGGCGCCGACCGAGGGATCGGACCCACGCGGTCGCGCGTTTCTCGACCTCGGGGGAGGTCGCGACGGTGTGCACCACCTCGACCACCTTCGTGCGCGCCGCGGGGTGCAGGAAGTGGAGGCCGACGACGCGATCCGGACGGTCGGTCGCGGCGGCCAGGTCCACCACGGGCTCGAACGAGGTCGTGGTGGCGAGGATCGCGTCCGGCTTGATCGAGCGGTCGAGCTCGCGGAAGACCTCGTGGACCCGGTCGGATCCGCCGGCGACCGCCTCCAGGGCGAGGTCGACCTCCGCGAGCGCCGCGACGTCGTCGGTCGCCGTCACCCCCTCGGCCCCGGAGCGCAGCTCCTCGCCCGGCGCGTGCAACAGGACCTCGGCTCCGGACGCCGCCACCGTCTCGGCGATCGCAAGCGCCAGGGGCGACGCGCCGACCACCCCCACGCGCCGGACGTCCGAGGTCGCGACCCCCGTGAAGTCCGGCACCGCATCGACGGTCTTGGGGGACTCGGGCGCCTCGTAGCGGTAGAAGCCGCGGCCGGTCTTGCGGCCGAGGTAGCCGGCGACGACGTACTGCTTGAGGAGAGCGGGCGGCGCGTCCTGCGTGTCGCGGAACTGACGCCACAGGGCCTCGCAGATCTCGTACGCGGAGTCGAGGCCGATGAGGTCAAGAAGCGCCAGCGGGCCCATCGGGTGGCCCGCACCGAGCTGCATCGCGGCGTCGATGTCCTCGCGCGACGCGAATCCCTGATCGAGCATCCGCACGGCCGAGTTGAGGTAGGGGAACAGCAAGAGGTTGGCGATGAAGCCGGCGCGGTCCCGGCACGGCACGGGCGTCTTGCCCAGCCGCTGGGCGAAGACGCGGGCGCTGTCGATCACGCTTTGCTCGGTCGCGACCGTGTAGACGAGCTCGACCAGCGGCATCACCTGCGCGGGGTTGAAGAAGTGGAAGCCGAGAACGCGGTCCGGCCTCTGCGTCGCGACGGCCATGTCGATGACGGGCAGCGACGAGGTGTTGGTGGCGAGGATCGCGTCGCGCTCGAGGATCCCGTCGAGGCGGGAGAACACCGACTTCTTGATGTCGAGGTGCTCGGGCACGGCCTCGAACACGACGTCGCAGCCCGCCAGCCCCTCGAGCTCCGTGGTCGAGCGGATGCGGGCGAGGACGGCGTCGGCTCCCCCCCGATCGAGCTTGCCGCGGGCGACCGCGCGCTCGACGCTGCGGGAGATGCGCTCGTGCCCCGCGGCCACCGCCTCGGGGGACGCCTCCGCGAACACGACGTCGAAGCCGCCGCGCGCGCACACCTCGCATATGCCCGAGCCCATCGTGCCGCAGCCGACGACGCCTACGGTGTGTATCTCCAACCTCACGCTCCCTCGCGGCAGCAACCGGCCGGCCGTACCATGAGCGGGATGGAGCGCGACGGCAGAGACCGGCCCTGGCTGTTCAGGACCTACGCAGGATACGGCACGCCGGCGCTGACCAACCGAAGGTTCAAGTCGAACCTCGCCAAGGGCCAGACCGGCCTTTCGATCGCCTTCGACCTCCCCACCCAGACCGGCTACGACTCCGACGACGCGATGGCGCGCGGCGAGGTCGGCGTGGTGGGCGTCCCCATCGGTCACCTCGGCGACATGCGAACGCTGCTCGACGGCATCCCCCTCCAGACGATGAACACGTCGATGACGATCAACGCGACCGCGGTGTGGCTGCTCGCCCTCTACGTCGCGGCCGCCGAGGCGCAGGGCGCGCCGAGCAGCGCGCTCGCCGGAACGACCCAGAACGACATCCTGAAGGAGTACCTGTCGCGGGGCACGTACATCTTCCCGCCGGAGCCGTCGATACGGCTCACCACCGACCTCATCGCGTGGACGCTGCGCGCGGCGCCGCGCTGGAATCCCATCAACGTGTGCTCGTACCACCTCCAGGAGGCGGGGGCGGACCCGGTGCTCGAGGTCGCGTTCGCGTTGGCGAACGCGATCGCGGTCCTGGACGCGGTGCGCGCTTCTCCCCAAACCGCCGAGGGGGACATCGCGGGCGTGCTCGCGCGCATGTCGTTCTTCTGCAACGCGGGCATCCGTTTCATCGAGGAGACATGCAAGATGCGCTCCTTCGGGCTGCTGTGGGAGCGCATCGGGCGGGAGCGCTACGGGGTGACCGACGCCAGGGCGCTGCGGTTCCGGTACGGGGTCCAGGTCAACTCCCTCGGACTCACGTCGGAGCAGCCCGAGAACAACGTGTACCGCGTCCTGCTCGAGATGCTCGCGGTCACCCAGTCGCGGCGCGCCCGGGCGCGCGCGGTGCAGCTGCCCGCGTGGAACGAGGCCCTAGGGCTCCCGCGCGCATGGGACCAGCAGTGGTCGCTGCGCGCGCAGCAGATCCTCGCCTACGAGACCGACCTCCTCGAGCACGACGACATCTTCGACGGCTCCAGGGTGGTGGAGGCCAAGACGGCCGAGATCGCCGACGCCGCGTGGGCCGAGCTCGAGAAGGTGCTCGAGGGGGGCGGCTCCCTCCGGTGCCTCCCGTACATGAAGGGCCGTCTGGTGGAGGCGCACGCGCGGCGGCGCGCCGCGGTGGAGGCCGGGGAGATGGTCGTGGTGGGGCTCAACCGCTACACGGAGACGGAGCCGTCGCCGCTCCTCGGCGGCCTCGAGGAGCTCTCCTACGAGCGGGTCGACGCACGTGTGGAGGGGGAGCTGCGCGACGGCGTCGCGCGCTGGCGCCGGCAGCGCGACGCGAGCGAGGTGCGGCGCGCCCTCGACCGCCTCAGGCGCGCCGCAGAGGGTCCCGACAACCTCGTCCCGGTCTCCATCGACGCCGCGCGCGCGGGCGTCACCACCGGGGAGTGGGCCGGCGCGCTGCGCGACGTGTTCGGGGAGTACCGCGCGCCCACGGGGCTCGAGCGGGGCGCGGCCGGCGGAGGGGGCGCGGCGCGCTCGCAGGTGAGGGAACGCGTCGCGGCCGCGGCGGCGCGCGCTGGCGTCGAGCGGCTCCGGATGCTCGTCGCCAAGCCGGGCCTGGACGGCCACTCGAATGCGGCCGAGCAGATCTCTCTCGCCGCCCGCGACGCGGGCTTCGAGGTCGTCTACCAGGGGATCAGGCTGACGCCCGAGCAGATCGCGCGCACCGCCGCGGACGAGGACGTCCACGTCGTCGGCATCTCGATCCTGTCGGGCGCGCATCGCATCCTGGTCCCCGAGATCCTCGAGCGTCTGCGGGCGGAGGGGCTCGACACCGGGCGGGTGCCCGTGATCGTGGGCGGGACGATCCCCGACGACGACGCCCGGGAGCTGGTCGCGATCGGGGTCGCGCGCGTGTACACGCCGCGCGACTTCGACGTGGCGCGCGTCCTCGGCGAGATCGCCGACCTCGTCGGCGCCGCCGCAGCGCGCTGATGGCGTAGCGTCCCCGTCCGACGCTCGCGGCGAGCGCGGCTTCGCCTGCCGCTGGCCGCCACACAGGTTTCTGCCTCACGAGAGACGAGGAGGGTGCGGTGAAGATCGGCGTCGGCTTGTTCACCGGGCAGCTCCCGGCCTCCAGCGGCCGGACCTTCCACCAGGAGTACCGTGACTACCTCGACCTCGTTCGCCTCGTCGAGCGGGAGGGGCTCGACTCGGCGTGGGTCTCCGAGCATCACTTCGCGGCCGACGGCTACCTCCCGTCGCTGCTGTGCATGCTGGCCGCGTTCGCGGCCGTGACCGAGCGGATCGAGCTGGGCACCGGCGTGGTCCTCGCTCCCTTCCACGACCCGCTCCGCCTCGCGGAGGACTTCGCCGTGGTGGACCAGCTCTCCGGCGGTCGCGTCGTCTGCGGGCTCGGCATCGGGTGGCGCGACGAGGAGTTCCGCGAGTTCGGCATCGACGTACCCACGCGCGTGCGGCGGCTCGTCGAGATCACCGAGGTGCTGCGGCGAGCGTGGGGCCAGGAGCGCTTCGACTTCTCGGGCCGGCACTACAGCTACGAGGGCGTCGCCGTGACGCCGAAGCCGGCGCGCGTGCCGCCGATCCTCATCGGGGGCTTCGCCGACCCCGCGATCCGGCGCGCCGGCCGCATCGGCGACGGCTACATCTCCTCGCGCGCCGACACCGCGAGGGTCGAGCAGGCCTTCGAGATGGCGGCGGAGGCTCGCCGCGCCGCGGGCCGGGAGGGCCCGCCGCTGGTCGCCGTCCTGCAGAACGCGTTCGTCACCGATGATCCGGAGCGCGACTGGCCCCTCGTGCGCGACGGCATCGGGCACCAGCTGGGCGTCTACGCGGGGTGGGCGCGGGGCACGGACGTGCCGGGCGCGCCGCTGAGGGTCGAGCCTCCCGAGGAGGACGCGATCAGGAGGACGACCGCCTACGGGAGGCCGCAGGACGTCGTCGAGCGACTCGGACCCCTCGTGGAGGTCCTGCGGCGCTATCCCGAGTCGCACCTCATCCTGCGGCTGCACTACCCCGGCATGGACGCGGGCCCTGCCGCGGCCGCGATCGAGCTGCTGGGCCGGGAGGTCGCTCCCCGGCTGCGTTGAGGGCGCGCCCTCAGACGAGCAGGTTCGAGGCCACGATCACGGCCACCGGCGTCGCGAACAACGCCGCGCTGAACGCCGCGAGGCGCGGCTTGCTGCGGACCATCTCGCGCTGGAACCTCCAGATGACGCGCCGCACGGGGTCGTAGAAGAAGAGCAGGATCACGACGCTCAGGATCGTCGTCGCGATGACCTCCGCGAGCACGATGCGGACCGCCGCCGCGGAGCCGAGGGCGAACGCCGCCAGCATCGTGTCGCCGAGCGTGGTGATGTTGGCACCCATGATGTAGGGAAGGATGTCGTCCCTCTTCACGTAGCGCTTCGCCACGAGCGGCACCAGAACGGTGAGCGCCACGGAGACCGACATCGTGATGAGCGCGACCAGGGAGCCGAGGGCGAACATGGGCCACTTGCGCGTCACCCACGACAGCCTCCGACCGGCGATCGTGCCCTCGTCGAGCGCGGGCATGATGCTGTCGATCAGCTTGAACGTGAGCAGCAGGACGCCGAGGCCTCCCAGGAACACGACGCCGGGGGGCCACGTCTCGACGCGCGCCAGCATCCCGCCGTAGATGAGATCGATGATGTCCGCGAACGAGCCTCCGAACGTGATGTCGAGTCCGCGCAGCGGCCCCCGCAGGAGCGCGAAGCCGATGAAGGCGGAGGGGATGTAGATGAGCGCCGTCGTCGACAGGGCCATGACGGCGGTCGAGACGGGCTTGACCCGCTCCCCGCGGCCGCCGCGGATCGCGTAGATCACGGCGACGACGAGCACGACGAACGCGGCCCCGAGACGCGACCCGGTGAGCATCGTGAAGCCCTGGATCTCGTCGATCGACCCCGCCGCCACGAGCGTGAGGGCGGAGGCAGCCATCGGGGATCCCGAGAGCACGAACAGCGCGCCGATCCATCCGAGGCCGAGGGTGGCGCCGGGGTTCTTCACGAGCGCGCCCTTGTGCTGGAGGATGTCGAGGGCCGCGGCTCCCGTCTTCATGAGCTGGAGGGCCCCCACGAACAGGAGCAGCGCGAGCGCGAAGCGGACCACCCACCACCCGATCCGCAGGAGCCTCACGGACACGGAGGCGCGCCCCGCGGTCCGCTCCTCGGCGCGGACGTCGCCGGCCGTGACCGGCATCACCTGGGCCTGAGCGGGGTCCATCGTCCTCGTCCTCCGTTCGTA
>DATADD010000099.1:0-19848 GCA_036258675.1 Actinomycetota bacterium
GTCCGAGAAGTGGAAGGCCCTGAGCCCGAGCTGCCTGATGCTGGCCTTCGTCTTGATCTCTAGCGCCTCCGGATACAGGTAGCGGTACGTCGCCTCGCGCTCCGGATCGGGCTCCGGCGTGCGCTGCCGTCCGTAGCTCGCCTGGGCGCGGCCGTCGACGAGCGGCTCCACGAGCCTCTGGAGCCAGAGGTCGTCGATCGGATGGGCGTCTCCCGAGAGGTAGACGATCAAAGGGGTGCGGCACGCGTCCAGGGCAAGGTTGCGCGTGCCGGCGTGGCGGAACTCCCGCGGCGGGATGGCCTCCCACCGCGTGGCTGCCCGTTTCAGGGCTGAGTTGACGGTGCCGTGCGGATCCTCGCTCGAATCGATCACGAACAGCGAGCGGCGTCCGGCGTACCGCTGCCGTCGCAGCCGCTCGAGCGTCTCGAGCTCGCGCTCGCCAGGGTCCTTCGTTAGAAGCGCGATGGTTGTGTCGGGCCAGGGGACGGAGCTCTCGACGGGCACGGTCGCCACATCCGCGCTCATCTCTTGGTTCACAGTACGCGCCCGTCCCCCCTCGTCCGACTCGAGAGATGCAAGGTACGCGAGAGTCTGAACGCCGTCATGCTGCCAACGGCGTAGGCGCGCTAATGCGATGGGCGCGTGGCCGCTCGAGCCGACGCCGGTGTAGTGTCGCTGGTCGACCCAGCTGGAGGTGCTCCGTTGAAAGACGCTTTTCACGTCGACATCGCGGGTGTGCAGTATTTCTCGTTGACGAGCCACAGAGACGATCGCGGGGTCTTCACGGAGAACTACCGCCGGGAGTGGTTGCGAGGGGCAGACGAGATGGTGCAGGGCAACCTGTCGCGCTCGTCCCGCAATGTCCTGCGTGGATTGCACTTCCACCGCAGGCAGGCGGACTACTGGTGTCTCATCGAGGGGACTGCGTTCGTGGGGCTCTACGATCTGCGGAAGGGCAGTCCGACACACGGCAACAAGGCCCAGATCCGCATCTCCGTCGGAGAGGATTACCACGGCCTTTACATCCCAAAGGGGGTCGCCCACGGCTTCTATGCCGAGACCGACCTGTTGCTCCAATATCTCGTCGACGCCTACTTCACCGGTGAGGACGAGTTCGGCGTCGCATGGGACGATCCGGATCTCGGCATCGAGTGGCCCTCGCGTACGCCGGTCCTGTCGCCGCGCGACCAAGCCAATCCGGCGCTGAGCGATGTGCTTGCCGAGGCCCCGGCCTTTGAGGACGTGGACTGAGGACGCGCTTCTCATAGCGGCGCGGCGTTCGACCGAGTAGCGCAAAGGGCGTAGTGCCTTTACAATAACTTCCTGGCGAGTTGGGGATGCTGGTACGGGTGTGGGGGTGCGGACGATCACCGGAACGACGAGCGCGCTCGGGGGCGCAGGCAGCGGCGAGGGGACATCCGAAGGCGTGGGACGGCAAGGACGTCCCGGGCTCGCCCGCCGGGTGGAGGACCTGACGAGCGTCGCAACGCCCCCGCTCGCGCCGGCTCAGGCGGCGCGGGCCGCGGCGGAGTCGGCCACTCGCATGGGGGCCGTGGCGAGTGCGATCTGGCTCGCAGCCGGTGGCTCGAGCTCTCTCGCGCTGGCGGCGTTGGCCGGTCCTGCAGGTCGGGACCGGGCCCGGCTCGAGGGGGCCTGGAGCCACCTCCCGCATTCGCTGCTCGGCGCCGGGCCCGCCCGCGCCGAGGCCGCCCGCGAGCTCGCCCGCGTTCTCTGCGTCGACCACGTGGCCGTCACCGCAGCCGGGCCCTGTCTCGTGGCGGTGGCCGGGGCCCGTGAACGCGCCCACGCGATGGCCTCGGTCGTCGCCTCCCTTCTGGAGTCGAAGCTGGCCGGGATAGCCGACACCACGCCTGCAGGGACGGGGTCCCGGCCTGGGGACCTGGAGCTCGCGTGGGTCGCCCACGAGCTGATGGCCCCCCTCGTCGCCGTACGGGCCGCGGTCGACCATCTGACCGCCGGAGGCGCCGAGCGATCCGGGGAGGAGAGCGAGACCCTGCGCGAGGTGGCGGTCGAGCTCGACCACCTCGTGCGGTTGTGCGATGGCCTTCTGCGCGAGCCCACACCAGCCGCAGGTGCCGGGGGGGAGGCGGTCGACGTCCGCGACCTCGCCCAGGAGGTCGCGCGGAGCTGCCGCCTGGAGGGATCCGGACACAACATAACGGTTGCCGTTCCCCCGGGGGTCCTCGTTGGAGGCGACCGCGTCCAGCTCCGCATCGTCGTGTCGAATCTCGTCCGCAACTCCCTCGCCTACTCCCCGCCGAGCGGAACGGTCACCGTGAGCACCGAGGAGAACGACGGCTCGGTGACCGTGACCGTCGAGGACGAGGGGCCCGGGATCCGCGAGACGGAACGCGAGCGGATCTTCCACCCCTTCGTGAGGGGTAGCGCGGCCGAGGACGCGGCCGAGGGGCACGGGCTGGGCCTCTACATCGCCCGCCGGCTCGTCGACGACCACGGGGGCGCGCTGTGGGCCGAGCCTCGGGCCCGGGGCGCCGCCTTCAAGGTCAGGCTCCCGGTCCCCGGCGGAGGGGCGGTGGGCACGTGGGCATCCTGATCGTCGACGACCACCGGCTCTTCGCAGACGCGATCCGCCGCACACTGGAGGCAGAGGGGCTTGCCGTGGTGGGCATGGCCAAGAACGGACAAGAGGCGATCCGGCTCACCGCGTCGTTGCGCCCAGACGTCGTCCTGCTCGATCTGGGCCTCCCGGGAGAGAAGGGGCTGTGCGTGGGCGAGCAGCTCCTCGCGCTCGTCCCCGAGGCGAGGCTCGTCGCGGTGACGGCTCTTCAGGACGCCGCCGTGGTCGGGGAAGCGATGCGTCTCGGCTTCCGAGGGTTCATCACGAAGCAGACCCCTCTCTCGGAGCTCGTTCCGAGCGTGCGCGCCGTGCTGCGCGGTGACGTCGTCTTGCCGCACCGCCTGTCACCCGCGCCCCCTCAGGGACGCGGCCGGCCCCGGGATCCGACGGCAGACCTTCTCGCGTCCCAGCTCACGGCACGGGAGAGGGACGTCCTCGGGCTTCTGGTCGAGGGAAAGAGCGGCCAACAGATAGCCAGGCGCCTATCGATCAGCCCCAACACCGTGAGGACCCACGTTCAGAGCATCCTCTCGAAGCTCCAGGTCCATTCGCGCCTCGAAGCCGCGGCCTTCGCCATCAAACACAGGATCATCGAGGCTCCGGAGCAGTCCGGAGAGGCGATCGCGGGCTGAGTCCCGGAGAGCGGCCGAGGCAACGTGGACACTCTTGATGTAGCGCTGCGTCAGGTGGCGATGGTAGGCGTCGTGCTCTTCGTGGCCTACGGGCTCTACCTCGAGCTGCGCGCCGACCTGTCGGAGGGTCTGCTGTGGACCCTCGTCTCCGTGTTCGTCCTGGCCGACATCGTGCTCTCCCTCGTGCCGGGTGTCGACGCCGCGGACCCATTGGCCGCGAAAGACAAGCTGGTGCACGTCCTCGTCAACGGGGTGCTCGTCCTCCTCCTGCTGTTCGCGCTCGTGTGGAGACCGACCCGCGGGCGGGGACGCTGGCCGGAGGGCGCGGCTGCGATCCTCTTCGGCGTCCTCGCTTTCGGGGTGCTCCTGGAGTTCGCGCAGCTTCTCGTCGGGCGAGACGCGTCGATGTCCGACGTCGTGGCGAACGCGGTCGGCGGCATCTGTGGCATCGGGTTGTGGCGGTGGATCGCCTTCGGAGCTGCGAGGGTGGCCTTCGCCCCCGGGATGGTGATGTACGGCGATGCCGGGCCTCGATCGTCCAACGGCGCCCCGACCCGTTCAGAGAGCCACCCCGACACGGAGCACGTCGCCCGTCGAGCAGAGCTCGACGGGATCGCGTTCCTTCTGATGCCGGCAGAGAGCTCCCTGAAGAGCACCGTCGTGGAGGCGGACATCCACTGGCGGACCGAGACGTGGCCGCTCGACGCGGATCACGTCGTTTGGGGGCGCTCGTGGCTGCCGAAACAGAGCTCCCTGGGGCGCGCCGTCCGCTTCGCGTTGGACAGGGAGCGCGCGCTCCGGATGCTCAGCCGGCAACCTCCGAGCGGGCTACAGCCGATCGCGACACATCGCCTCCCCCCGCCGATGCGGCGAGGAAACAGCTCACGGGGAGGCATCCGACAGGCCCTGCTCGGCGGGGCCCTGGTCGAGCTCAGCCGCGTGCCTCACCCGCATCGAGTCGTCGACGCGGCCGCGTTGGCAGCCGGGGGATGCGAGCGAGTGGGCGCGATCAGGCGCGGTTCCGGTGCGGCCGCCGTCGCGTTCATCCACAGGAGCGACGGGCGGCGGGGGGTGCTGCGGGCCGCCCGGGAGGGCAGTCCTGGCGACCCCGCGCGCGCGGGTGCGGCCTTGAGGTTCGCGGGAGTGGCTGGGATGCCCGAGATCCCCGCGCTGCTCGCCTCGGGAAGGAGCGCGGGAGCGTCGTGGACGCTCGAGTCCTTCATCGAGGGCACGAGGCCGCGCCGCGTGACGACCGAGATGATCGCGGACGTGGGACGCGTCCTGGCCCGCCTGCCCCGGATGTCTTCGCGTCCGGCGGCGCCGGCCGACGACCTGCGGACGGTGGGAGGCTTCCTGCCGGAATACTCCGACGTGCTCGGCGCCGCTGCCACCCGGCTCTTCGAGTTCCTCCCCCCTGTGAGCGCGATGCGTCACGGGGACCTCTGGGCGGGCAACGTTCTGGTCCGAGGGAGCCGGGTCGTCGGCATCCTGGACTGGGACTCCTGGCATGCCTTCGGTGCGCCGGGAACGGATCTCCTCTACCTCTTCGTCGCGGAGAGGTGGCGCCGGTCGAAGCGCCCACTGGGCGACCTCTGGAGCGCGCGTCCGTGGTGCGCGCCGCAGTTCCTCGAAGCAGCGGCAGCGTACTGGGACGCGCTCGACGTTGCGCCCGACGACTCGACGCTAGAGGCGATAGGGGTCGCGGCGTGGGCGGCGCAGGTGGCCTCGAGCTTCATGCGGCTCCCCCAGCTCGTTCACAACAGGGGTTGGATGGCAAACAACGCCGAGAAGTTGGTGTCTTACGTTGCACGCGTGGCATAGCCTGCTTGTCAGCTCGGCGACACGGGGGGATGGGGGACGTATGAAGACGGTTCTGCGGCTTATGAGGCATTCCTGATGGACGCCGCCTCTTCCCCGGCGGCAAGGCCCTTCCGAAAGGTTTTCTGCATCGGCTTGGATGGAGCCACCTTCGACGTCATCGATCCGTTGGTCCACCGGGGACGCCTTCCTCACCTGTCGAAGCTTCTTTCCACAGGGGTCAGAGCGCAGCTCGCATCGACGGTGCCTCCTCTGTCGGCGCCCGCATGGGTGTCGTTCATGACAGGGATGAACCCGGGCCGGCATGGCGTTTTCCACTTCCGCGCGATGGAGCGCGGCGCGCTCGGCGCCGGCCTCATCGGCTCGTGGGCCTATCGGGGTCGCACCATCTTCGACCATGCGTGTCGCGCCGGCCTCAGCGTTCTAGCGTTCCGAGTGCCCATGACGTATCCGGCATGGCCCGTGAACGGCGTGATGGTGTCGGGTTTCCCGACACCCGATCCACGGGTGACCTATTCCGAGCCGCCGGAGGTCGGGAAGCTCGTGGGGCCACTGACGAAGCTGAGCCCCGGGGCCGCCCTGGTGGCGGGGGTGGACGCCCAGGTCGACAACCTCGACTATCACGAAAGGCGGGCCGCGGACGCCGTCGTGAGATTGCTCTCGGATCAGGATCCCGACCTCTTTTGCTATGTGGACAGCGTCACGGATTGGATGGCCCACAAGTTCTGGAGGTACTCGGATCCCGCCGCCCCCGACTACGAGCCCAGACCGACGTCTAACGGAACGCTCGTCGAGCACTTCTACCAGCAAGCCGATAGCTCGTTGGGCGAGATATTGGACGCCTCGCCCCAGGATGCGCTCACGATCGTGCTGTCCGACCACGGCATGGGCCGGCGCTCGATACGCCGCTTCAACACGAACGCGTGGCTCGCCGAGCTGGGGCTCCTTGTACGGCCTCACACCGGAGGGGCGCGCGCGGTCCTGCCCGAGGTGCTGGAGAGGTTGCGCGTCCGACTGCCCAACAAGACCGCGCTGAAGCAGTGGCTCTGGAGGCGAGCTCCCTCGTTGCACTCGATCCTGCGGCGGTCCGCGGGAGCCCTTCCGAACTACGGCGGACCGATGGACTGGGCCCGGACGAGGGCCTACCGCGTCGGAATGCACGATCTCGTCGAGGGGATCAACGTGAACCTCGTCGGCAGGGAGCCCCACGGGTGCGTTCCGCCGGACGACTACGAGGCCCTGCGGACCCGGATCATCGCCGAGGCCGGTCATGTCGTCGACCCCGAGACGGGCGCAAAGGTGTTCACGTCCGCTCACCGGCGCGAGGAGCTCTACTGGGGCGACTTCGCGCACATGGCTCCCGACATCATCCTCGTGGCCGACCCCGAGTGGGAGTTCGGCCCGGGAACCGCAAGGCGCACCTTCAGCACGGTCGCCCCTGCGCGCATGCGACGGTCGAGCGCGAACCACCGGACCCACGGCATCCTCGTGATGTCCGGTCCCGGGGTCAGGGAGGAGGTCGAGCTGCAGGACGCCTGCCTGCTGGACGTCCCGGCCACGATCTTGTGGGCGCTCGGGCTGGAGGTGCCCGAGGAGATGGACGGCCGCGTGCTGACGGAGGCGTTCGACGCGGACCTCGTGGCGCTCCATCCGGTCCGCCGGGGGCCGGCTCACAGCAACGGCGCAGCCGACGGGGTGTACACGCCCGAGGAGGCGAAGCTGCTGGAGGCTCACCTCGAGGACCTCGGGTACCTGTGAGGCCGGCATGACGGTGGGCCCCCGGCCCCTGCCGTCCGGGCCCGCGGCCACGGAGAGTCGCGCGGAGGTCCTCGGCATGGCGCGCGGCGGGGGGGTCAGCCTCGCCGGCGCCCTCTTCAACCAGGGGATGCGCTTCGTCATCACTCTCCTGCTCGCCCGCTTGCTCGGGTCCGACGACGTCGGTCTGTACTTCCAGGCGTACGCGTTCCTCACTCTCCTGGACATCCTGGCGCTGAGCGGATTCAAGAAGGGGCTCACGAGGTACGTTGCAGTCCACCTCGCCGAGCAGGATCGAGCGTCTCTGGTCGGCACGGTCCGGCTCGGCCTCGGCGTGTCCTGCGGCGCCGCCGTGTTGCTCGCTGTGGTGCTGTACGCGGTGGCCGACATGGTCGCCGTCTCCGGCTTCGGCGATCCCCGTTTCGTCTTCCCCCTCCGTGTCGTGGCCGCGACTCTTCCGGCCACCGTCTTCACGGACGCGGCTCTCGCCGCCACCCAGGGGTGGCGCACGATGCGTCCGTACGCGCTCATCGGACTGGTGTTCGAGCCCGCGTGCCGCATCGTGTTGACGGTCGTCGCCCTCTCCGCCGGATGGGGGCTGCGGGGGGCGATGCTCGCCCTGTTCGCGACCAATGTCCTTGCCGCGATGCTCGCTGCGGGCGCTCTGCTCAAGCGCCTGCGGCCCAACCGGTCCCCGCCCGAGTACAAGCACTTGCGAGAGCTGTTCGGGTTCTCCAGCGTCAGCTGGGTGGCCACCCTCGCGTCCACGGGCCTCGTGTGGCTGGACACGCTTCTGCTCGGGCTGTTCGGGACCCCGGACGAGGTCGGGGTGTATCAGGTGGCCACTCGTCTCGTGCTGCTTGCGACCGTGTTCATGCAGCCCATCGGAGCCTCCTTCGCTCCGCGCGTCGCCGATCTCCACCAGAGGGGCAGACGAGATGCACTTCAGCACATCTATGCCCTGGCGACGAGTTGGATCCTGAGGATGTCCCTTCCGGCCTTCATCGTTCTGATCGTCTTTCCCTCGGAGCTGCTCTCGTTCTTCGGTCCCCGCTTCACCGCCGGGGCGACCGTGGCGGTCCTGCTGGCGATCGGACAGCTCTTCGACGTCGCAACGGGACCCTGTGGCCACGTGCTGGTCATGTCCGGACGGCCCAGTCTCTCGATGGCCTCCAACATCTTCGGCCTCGTGCTGAACGTTGCCCTGAACCTCTGGCTCATCCCCGCCTACGGGATCGTCGGGGCTGGGATCGCGTGGGCATCCTCCCTCGCCGTCATAAACGTCATGCGTGTGGCTCTTGTCTGGCGCGAGCTGGGTCTTCTGCCGATCGAGCGGGGTCTCCTCAGGGCCGCGCCGGCGGTCGGCGCAGCCGCATGCGTCGCCCTGACGACCCGCTGGATGATCGACGGGCCGTTCGGCCTGGCGGTGGGAGCATGTGCGGTCGTCGCCGTCTATCTCGTCGTGATCAAGGCCCTTGGGATCACGGCAGAGGACCGGCTGGTCCTTTCCATGTTGCGGCGGCGCCTCAAGGAGAGGAGTGCGGCCGCGTGACGACGGCCGTCTCGACCGGGAGGACACCCGCCGACGAGCGCCGTCGCGCGGGATCCACCTTTCTGATATGCACGCTCAACCGACCGGAGGACCTGCAAGGCGCCCTGCACACGTTGCTGACGCAATCGGTATTGCCGCAGGAGGTCGTGATAGTCGACGCCAGCGAGGAGTCCTCGGAAGCACTCCTTCGTGCGATGACCAGCAAAGCCGGCGTCGGGCTCCAGTACCTCAGGACGACCCCGGGACGCACCCGTCAGCTCAACCTCGGTGTGAAGGCCGCGCGCGGGGATCCCGTGTTCATCATCGACGACGACGTGCGGCTCGATCCGGAGTTCCACGCCGCGATGCTGGACACGTTCGAAGCCGGTGGCGCAGACGTGGGCGGGGTTCAGGGCACGGTGATCAACGACACCTTCCGGTCCCTGCCTGCTCGCGCCTTCCGTGCTCTCTTCTTGCTCTCACGCCACACGCAGAACGACGACGGACGACTCTTGCCCTCCGGCTACTACACGACGCCGGTGAGGCCCACCGAAGTGCGCGAGGTGAAGGCGCTGCGTCTGTGCGGACTGGCTTTCAGGCGTCGGGTGTTCGACGAGTTCACCTTCGACGAGCGCCTCGAAGGCTATGCGCTCAAAGAGGACATCGATTTCTCCTATCGGGTGAGCCGCCGCTACCGCTTGCTCGTGTCACCCGAGGCCCGCTTCCGCCACCTCAAAGCGCCGAGCAGCAGGATCAGCGTGCGATCCAAGTCGAAGATGCACGTCGTCAACAACTACCGCTTCTTCCGCAAGAACCTCGAGCGCACGATCCCTCAGAAGGCTGCGTTCATATGGGCGATGCTGGGTCGGTTGCTCTACGAGGCCGCCCGCTCGACCGTCAAGCGCGAGCCCGCCTACTTCCTCGGCTACCTCGATGGAGTCGTCGAGGTGCTCCGCCGCCGCAGGCGGGATCGGGGCAGGAGGAGACGGGAAGCCGGATGATGGAGGAGGGGGCCGTGACAGGGCTCGTCCTCGGAGAGCCGTCGTTCGCGGCGCCGTTCGCGGCTCTGAAGGAGCACGACGTCAAGTGGCGCGTGCTCACGGCACGCGCCGGCGACCCCAGGATGCTCCGTCTGCAGATCGACGACGCAGGGGCGGCTCGGCGGGCGCTCGTATCCGGGGGCCTCATCTCGCTCGGACGGACCCGCGCGCGGGGGGAGGTCTTCGTCGGCTACGACGAGCGGCGCGATCTATGGCTGCGCGTCGAGGTGACGCCCGGTCTCGAAGCCGATCGTGGGCCTCGGCTGCAGCGTGCGTCCGCGACGGGGCGCCCGGCGCCACGCCGGGGATGGGGTGCGGCAAGGGCGGCCGCGGCGGGCCGCGGACTCAGCCTTGCTCTCGTTGCCCCCGACGGCGCCGGCAAGTCCACGCTCGCCGCCGGCTTGCGTGACGCGCTGCCCGTGCCGGTCCGGGTCGTCTACATGGGCATGCGGGACGACCTCGGCCGGCGTGCCGGGAGGTGGATGCTGCCTCGTCTCGCGCGCCACTGGCGGCGCTACCTGGAGGGGCGGTACCACGTGGCCCGAGGCAGGGTAGTCATCTTCGACCGCTACAGCTACGACGCTCTCCTCCCCGGCCCGCGCGCGCACGATCGCCTGCGAAGGGCTCGGCGGTGGATCTTCTCGCACGCGCTGCCGCCGCCACACCTGGGCGTCGTCCTGGATGCTCCCGGCGAGGTGATGTTCCGCCGCAAGGGGGAGCACGACGTAGCCTCGCTCGAGCTTCGTCGCGGGCACTACCTCCGGCTGGCCGCGCGCATCCCGCGGCTTGTCGTGGTTGACGCCAGCCGCCCCCCCGAGGACGTTCGTCGAGACGTGAGCCGCCTGATGTGGCAAGCGTGGAAGCGCCACCGCTCCGCAGGAGGCGCGAGCGCTCCGGCGGGCCACCCAACGGCATCGACGAGGAGCTCTGGGCGATGACGGACAGGTTGCCGAACCTTCTTATCGCCGGAGTGCCGAAGGCGGGTACCAGTTCGTTGTTCCGTTATCTCGCCCAGCACCCCGACATCTGTGCTGCGAGCGTCAAGGAGATCCGCTACTTCAAGCCACTGCGCGCTCCCGATGGGAGGCTTGCACCCGTCGACGAGTACAGCAGGTACTTCTCGCATTGCGGAGGCACCCGGTACGCGATGGAGGCCACGCCCTCCTACTGCTACGGGGGGAGACGGATGATCCAGGCGATCGTCGACATGCTCGATCGGCCCCGTGTCATCATCAGCTTGCGCAACCCTGTAGACAGGTTGTGGTCGGCCTATACGTTTCAGCGCACGAAAGGCAATCTCGGCAGCCGCACCACCTTCGACGACTATCTCCTCCGGTGCGAGCAGAAGACGCAGGGCGTCGACACGGGTCCGTACTACGGCGGCATACAGATAGGGCTGTACGGCAACTACCTTTCCGACTGGTTCGACGCGCTCGGAGACGACACGCGCGTTGTCTTCACCGACGACCTGTTCGCCGATCCCGCCCGCGTGGTGGCCGAGATCTGCCGCTGGCTGGGGATCGACGCTGCCGCTGCCGCGGGCTTCGACTATGTGGCACGGAACAAGACGGCGCACGCCAAGAACGTGACCTTCAGCCGATCGGCGCGAGCCGTCAAGCGGAGCGTCGACGGAGTGCTGCGCCGCGTGCCGGGCGCCAAGGACAGCCTGCGCCGGGTCTACAACGCCGTGAACACCGGAGATCTCCAAGAGCGGATGAGCGCGGAGTCGCGGCATCGTCTCGAGGAGCGGTTCTCCGCCTCCAACGCCGCGGTCGCCGAGCTGCTCCGCGACCGCGGCTACGAGCGACTCCCGGCGTGGCTCGAGGCGCGAGCGTGAAGGTCGAGAGAGCCCTGCGCGGGGCCGCCGCCGCGAGCAGCGCTCGCCGGCCGCCTCCGGGGGCTCCGGCGACCGCGCGCTCTGGGCCCGCGCGCGTGCCGTAGCCTCACACCCCCCTACGGAAGGCTTGACGTGGAGAGACCCGTCTACTTCGATGCCTGGTTCCCGCGCCAGCACTGCTACCACCCGAGCCTGCCCCCGCGCCGCCTGCGCATGGTCGAGGAGCTCGTCGAGCTCGAGGCGACGATGCTCGTGTGGTCGGCCCTCGGAGGCGGCTCCATCTCTCTGCCCTACCTCGAGCAGGAGGCCTTCGGCGGTGTGGACGAGCGGCTGCGCTTCTACGGCTTCGTCAACGACAGCGAGTTCATCGCCGCGTGCCAGCGCGCCGGGATCGCGGTCTTCGGGATCGTCTTCGAGGTGCAGGGATGGGAGCTCCCCGTCGAGCTCGACGACGACGAGAGCACGGTGCTCGCGCTGAACGAGCTGCGGGGCGCGGGCAAGAGGGGCTGGCTCGGGCTGCGGGAGTTCTCGCAGGACCGCTACCCGAAGCTGTGGCCCCCCTTCGAGAGCTACTTTCCGGGAGGGCTGGTGAACAGCGACGGCGACGCGGTCACCGACCTCATGGAGGAGTGCTGCTCGCGCGACATCACCGGCGCGCCCTGCCACGCGCGCTGGGTCGAGTGCCCCGACCGCGAGCACTTCTGCTACGCGATGGACCGCAACAACCCGGTGTGGCGGGAGTACCTCAAGGCGATCATCCGCATCCAGATCGACGCGGGTGTCGACGGCGTCCAGCTCGACGAGGCCGAGCTCCCCATCACGAGCCTCCAGTACGGCGGGTGCTTCTGCAAGGACTGCATGAAGGGCTTCCGCAGCTACCTGCGCGACCTTCCGGCAGAGCAACGGCCCCCGCAGCTCGAGGGCGAGGACCTCGAGCGCTGGCACTACGGCGACTGGCTGCGCGCACGGGGCTACGACTTCCGCACGGATCAGCAGGACACGCCGTTGTTCTGGGACTACCTGCGCTTCCAGCGGCGAGCCATAACGCGCTACTTCGGAGAGCTCGCCGACTACGCGCGCGCCTACGCCGCCGAGCGCGGGCGCGACATCTCGGTCTCGGGCAACTTCTTCAATCTCTTCGACCACTACTACTCGCTCGAGCCGAAGGTCGACGTGATCATCACCGAGATGCGCAACACGACGTACCGGCAGCCGGCCTGGTACCGGTACGTCGCCGGGTTCGCGGGGCGTAAGCCTGTGGTCGTGGTCGAGAATCCCTACGGGGGCGTCGTGCCCGAGCTCGTGGAGAAGCTCAACGCAGGCGGCGGCCGGGACCTGTTCCGCCTCTCGGTCTACGAGGCCGCCGCTCTGGGAGCGAGGATGAGCATCCCCTACGGCGCGTGGCTCGGAAGCGTCGTGCAGGACTCCTTCTACGCGCCGCACGACCTCTGTGTGGAGGTCGCGCGCTTCCTCGCGCGCAACGAGTCGCTGTTCGGGACCGAGACGCTCTCGGAGGTCGGCGTCGTGTTCAGCGTCGAGTCCAACTTCCAAGCGATGGCGCGCCGCGATCTCTTCGCCGACAACCGGACCAACGTGTCCGGCGAGCAGGACATCCTCTTCTGGAGCGTGTGCGACGCGCTCAGCTCCGCCGTGCAGCCCTACGACGTCGTCATGTTCCCCGACGAAGAGCTGCGCACCGACTCGCTCGAGCCCGGCGACCTCGCCCGCTACCGCGTCCTCGTCCTGCCCCTGTGCACTCACCTGACCGCGCGCCAGGCGGATCTCCTCGAGGGCTACCTGGCCGCCGGGGGGCGAACGGTCGCCCTCGGTCCGCTCGGCGCCAACCTCGGCGGACGCGCCGCCGCGCTGATGCGCCACCCCGGGGCGACGGCCGCCGAGCCGAGCGAGGTCGCGTCGCTGCAGACGCTGCTCGGCGCGCCGCAGGTCAGGGTCGCCGGCGACGACGACATCGCACTCAACATCCAGCGGACCGGGCAGGGCGCCGCCCTCCACCTCGTCCGCTACGGGTACTCGGCCGACGAGGACCGGATCCCGCGCCTCGACCGGCTGGAGCTGAGCGTGAGGATGCCGGGCCACCTCGGCGCGCCGGAGGTGCACGCGCCCGACCGCCCCCCCTCCCTCGAGCACCGCGTCGCGGACGGCGAGCACGTCCTCGTTCTGCGCGACGTCCCCCTCTACTGCATCGTCTCGTTCGCCGCCGCGGGTGGGGAGGCGCGCCGGCGGGGATAGCCTTACCAGCGTGGAGGACATCCAAGACAGCGTGGAGGACATCCAAGACATCGACAGCACCCACACCGCGCGCGCGTGAAGGTCGCCGTTCTCGCGGGCCCGCGGGCCCTCGACGTGGTCGAGGAGGCGGTGCCCGACATCGCCCCCCACGAGGTCCTCGTGCGCGTGGCCGCGTGCGGGGTGTGCGCCTCCGAGCTCGACATGTGGGAGGGCAAGGGCAGCGTCGCGTTCCCCTGGTTCCCCGGCCACGAGGTCAGCGGCACGGTGGAGAAGGTCGGCGACGAGGTGACCTCGCTCGCGCCCGGCACCCCCGTGGCCGTGTGGGTCACCGAGCGCGGCTACGCGGAGTACGTCGCCGTGCCCGCCGCGCACTGCTTCCCGGCCCGCGACGTCCCCCTCGACCTCGCGCTCGGGGAGCCGCTCGCGTGCGCCGTGAACGCGGTCGAGCTCACGGCCCCGGCGCTCGGCGACGACGTCGTGATCGTGGGGGCCGGCTTCATGGGCAACCTCGTGCAGAAGCTCGTCTCGCTCAAGGGCCCGCGCCGCGTGATAGTTGCCGACACGCGCCCGGACGCCCTCGCGCGCGCCGAGCGACTGGGCGCAGACCGCGTCGTCGACGTCGCGCGGGAGTCCCTCGCCGAGGCCGTCGCGGGGGAGACGGACGGAGCGGGCGCCGACGTCTCGTTCGAGGTGACCGGCGTTCAGGGACCCCTCGGCGTTCTCGGGGACGTGACGCGCATGAGCGGCAAGATCGCGATCGTGGGATACCACCAGGGTGGCGACCGGTCGCTTCCCCTGGCGCGGTGGAACTGGATGGCGTTCGAGATCGTCAACGCCCATTTCCGCGACCGCGCGACGATCCTGCGCGGGATGCGCGTCGGCATGCGGTTGCTGACCTCGGGACGGGTCGCGTTGGACGAGCTCGTGACCCATCGCTATCCGCTCGAGGACATCGGGAGCGCGTTCGAGACGGCGCACGCCAAGCCCGACGGCTTCGTGAAGGCAACGGTCTCGGTGGGCTGACGGCAGACGCCGAGGACAAGGAGGGACAAGAGATGCCTATCGTCGATCGCAGGGACTTCGGGGGACGCTTCTCCGTGATCGAGAACTCGGAGCGCCTCGCGAACTACCGCTATCTCGAGGAACAGCTCATGGAGATGATCGGAGGGTGGTCGCAGACGACGCCGCAGCTCGCCTTCAAGGCGACGTTCGGCTACCACGTCTACGACCACGCGCAGGCGGCCGACGAGCTCGGCGAGCGCCTCGAGCAGCTGCGCTCGGGGGCGGGGCGGGCCAAGGCCCCGACCGACGACTTCCCGCGGCTCTGCGAGCGCATCTGGAAGCTCGGCTCGACGATCGACCGGCTCGTCGCGGTCTACCGAGTGCTCGAGCCCCATCTCGTGAGCACGTACGTGTACCACGCCGACGCCACCGATCCCCTGACCGACGCGCCCACCGTGCGCCTCCTCCGCCGGCTCGCGGCCACGGGCCAGTCCCACATCGCCTGGGGTCAGGCCGTGCTCGACTCCCTTACGCAGTCGACGGAGGACCGACGGCGCGCCCTGCATATCCAGGCCGAGCTCGAGGGCCGGCTCGTCGAGTGCGGAGGGGTGACGGGGCGCGGCATCGAGGCGCACTGGCTCACGTTTCACAGCGCCAAGGCCGAGGACGCCGCCCCGGCTCGCCTCAAGAGGGGCAAGGGCGGCTACCGGTTCCGCAAGGTCTGCCCCCCGCTAGACCACCCCGACGTCGAGGAACCGTTCTGGTTCTCGGAGCGGCGCGAGGACTTCGACGTCTACCGCACCGGCGACGAGTGGTCGCTCGAGGGCTTCCGCCACAAGTTCCACCAGCTTCTCTACGGCGAGGTCGAGACGACCGACCGGATGGGCAAGATGCTGGCCGAGTTCCCCGAGCTCCCGTGGGAGATGCGGATGAACCTGGCGCACCAGATGTGGGACGAGGCGCGCCACATCGAGATCGTCGCCAAGGCGATCGAAGAGGAGCTGGGCGGCGAGCTCGGATACGGGCCGTGGTCGCTCGTGTGGTGGTGGATGCAGAACGAGAGCGACCCGTTGCGGCGTCTCGCGGTGACGAACTGCTGGGCCGAGGCGAACCTCATGAACACGCTCAAGGAGTGGCGCGTGCGGGCGCGCGAGCGGGGCTTCACCCGGATCGCGGAGCTGTCCGACTACCTCCAGGCCGACGAGCTCATGCACGTCAAGATGGGCACGAAGTGGATCCGGCGCTTCATCGAGGAGGACCCCGGGCGCCGCGACGACCTCGTGCGCTGGGGCCGCAAGGCGGTCGTGCGCATCGAGCGGCTCTGGGACGAGGCCTACGGGCGCGACGGCGAGCCCGAGGTGCGCTTCACGTTCAAAGGAGGCCGGGCGGGCGAGCTCGTGGCGAGCGGCAGCAACGTCATCGGCGAGTAGATGGATCCCGTCGTTCTCCCGCCGAACCAGCTGCAGCGCTTCTATCGCGGCGGCCGGCGCATCGCGGACCTGCGCCGTACCGGGAGCACGGACGAGTACTCGCCGGAGGAGTGGATCGGGTCCACGACTCCCGTTTTCGGCCACGACTCCCTCGGCATCACGGTGCTGCCCGACGGCGTCCCGTTGCCGGACGCGATCGCGGCCCGGCCCGAGACCTTCCTCGGCCCCGACCACGTCCAAGCCTTCGGGCCCGACCCGCGCCTCCTCGTGAAGCTCCTCGACGCGGGCGAGCGCCTGCCGGTGCACCTCCACCCCGACCGCCCCTTCGCCCGGGCTCACCTCGGCTCCGAGTTCGGCAAGACGGAGGCCTGGATCATCGCCGAGGCGGAGCCGGGCGCCGCGGTCCACGTCGGCTTCCGCGCCGACGTGGCCGCGGCCACGGTTGCCGGCTGGGTCGCCGAGCAGGACACGGGAGCGATGCTCGAGGCGCTGCACGAAGTGGCGGTCGCGGCCGGCGACGTCGTCTTCGTGCCCGCCGGGACGCCCCATGCGATCGGCGAGGGCATCCTCATCGTCGAGCTGCAGGAGCCCTCCGACCTCTCCATCCTGCTCGAGTGGGAGGGCTTCGCGATCGACGGACCCCGCCACGGACACCTCGGGCTCGGGTTCGACGTCGCGCTCGGCGCCCTCGACCGCTCGGGGTGGGACGAGGACCGTCTCCGCGCGCTCGCCCGTAGGCGCGGGGACGGGGACCGGGCGGGCGTCGAGACGCTGTTTCCTCCCGAGGCCGACGGCTTCTTCCGCGCCGAGCGCATCCGGGCCGCTCCCTCGGACCTCCCGGCCGCGTTCGCGGTCCTGCTGGTCATGCAGGGCCGCGGCGTCCTCCACCACCGCGGCGGGGAGCTCGGGCTGGAGCGCGGGGACGCGGTCCTCGTTCCCCACGGGGCCGGGGACTGCCGGCTCGAGGGTGCCTTGGAGGCCGTGCGCTGCCTCCCGCCCGACCCCGCCGGCGGCGCGTGACGTCGCTCGTCGGCATCGACGTCGGCACCTCGAGCGTCAAGGCGATCGCGATATCCCGGGAGGGACGGGTGCGGGCGCGGGCGGAGGAGCCGCTCGATCTCGTCGTCCCCCGACCCGGCTGGGCCGAGCAGGACCCCGACGACTGGTGGCGGGCGACGCAGGCCGTCCTCGCCCGCCTCGACGTTGGCGACGTCGCGGGGATCGGGCTGTCGGGCCAGATGCACGGCCTCGTCGCTCTCGACGAGCACATGGACGTGCTGAGGCCGGCGATCCTGTGGAACGACGGCCGCACGGGCGAGGAGTGCCGTGAGATCGAGCGGCGCGTGGGCGCCGAGCGGCTCGTCGCGCTCACCGGCAACGCCGCGCTCGCGGGTTTCACCGCGCCCAAGCTGCTGTGGCTGCGCAACCACGAGCCGGACGCGTTCGCACGCATCTCCCACGTTCTGCTGCCCAAGGACTACGTCCGCTTCCGGCTCACCGGCGAGCTCGCGACCGACGCCTCCGACGCCTCCGGGACGCTCCTGCTCGACGTCGCCAACAGGAGATGGAGCGAGGAGGTTCTCGCCGCTCTCGACCTCGATGCCTCCTGGCTGTCCCCGGTCCTCGAGTCGCCCGCGCCCCCGGGCGCGACGCGGGCGGGGGTCCCCCTCGCCGCGGGCGCCGGCGACCAGGCTGCGGGCGCGCTCGGGGTCGGGGTCGACGCGCCGGGCTCCCTCGCGGTGACCCTCGGCACCTCGGGCGTCGTGTTCGCCCCGACGGAGACGTTCCTGGCCGACGAGCGCGCCCGTCTGCACTCCTTCTGCCACTCGGTTCCCGGGACGTGGCACGTCATGGGCGTCACCCTGTCGGCCGCGGGGTCGCTGCGGTGGGCGCGCGACGTGCTCGCCCCCGGCGCGCCGTTCGACGAGCTCGTCGCCGAGGCGGAGCCGTGGCCCCCCGGCGCCGAGGGCGCGGCCTTCGCTCCCTACCTCGCGGGCGAGCGCACGCCGCACGCCGATCCCGACGCGCGCGGCGCGTTCACGGGGCTGTCCCTGCACCACGAGCGGGGGGCGCTCGTGCGCGCCGTGCTCGAGGGCGTCGCGTTCGCTCTGCGGGACTCGCTCGAGCTCGGGCGCGAGCTCGGCGTGTCGGCCTCGTCGGCGCGCGCGTCCGGGGGCGGGACGCGCGGCGGGCTGTGGAACCGCATCGTCGCGTCCGTGCTCGGACTGCGCCTCGAGCTCACCGAGGCGCAGGAGGGCGCCGCCTTCGGCGCCGCCCTGCTCGGCGGAGCGGCCGCGGGCGTGTTCGAGGACACCTCGGCTGCCGTCGCCTCGTGCGTGCGCGTGCGCGCCGACGTGGAGCCCGACCCGGAGTGGCGGGATGCCTACGAGGAGGGCTACAGGAGGTTCCGGTCGCTCTACCCGGCGCTGCGGTCGCTGTAGCTCAGAGGTCCTCGAAGAGGTCGCCGCGCACGGCCGCCCCGTGCTCCCCCGGCGGATGCGCCTGGACGAAGCACTCCGAGTCCAGGAAGAGCCAGCGCAGGGGCTCGGGGATCCTCGAGTGCTCGATCATCTGGGTGCGGTGGCACAGGATCGCGTTCCACTTCTCCTCCCGCACCGAGCGCGTGTCGACGCGCACCGCGATGCGATCGTCGGGGACCCCGGTGACGTCGAAGAGGCGACCCTCCTCTCCGTAGTCGAAGCCGCCCTCGCGCACGCCCCGGTAGAAGCGGTCGACGTCGGAGCGCGCCAGAGCCGCGTGGTAGAGCCGGGCGAAGGCGCCGTCGTCCCCCTCCCCGACGTGGGCGCGCGCCCTGTGGAAGGCGCGCGTCGCAGCCTCGCCGACCCGCATGTGGTCGTGGTGGCTGGTGAGCCCGTCGGGCCCGAAGGTGACGACGACCTGCGGGCGCACGTCCCGCAGGACGCGCTCGAAATCGCCGACGAGGTCGTCGATCGGCGCCTCCGGCAGGTAGTAGTCGGGGCGCCGCAGGAACTCGACGCGGGCGTGGGGATAGTTCACCGCGCCGAGGTAGGCGCCCTGCTCGATCTCGCGCACGGTCCCCAGCGTCGCCCGGGTCGCGAGCGAGGGGTCCGAGATGGGGCCGGCCTCGCCGCTCGTCGCGAACACGACGGTGAGGTCGATGTCGCCGGGGTGCAGCAACAGGGTCCCGCCGAGGAGGTAGGCGTCGTCGTCGGGGTGCGCGAAGAGACCGGCGAGCCGGTTCACGGCGCCGCGGCGGGTGCTCAGGCGGGAGCCGGGGCGGCCGCCCGCGCCGCGGGGACCTCGTCGTATATGGACATGCCGGTCTCGCGATCGAAGAAGTACAGCGCCTTGGTGTCGACCACGGCCTCGATCGTGTCGTCCTCGTTCGCGGACGTGCTCGCGTCGAAGCGGGCCACGAACGTGGTGCGCTCCACAGCGCCGCTCGACAGCTCCTCCACGTCGAGGCCCCGGTCGGCGGCCAGCTCCTTCGTGTCCTCGGTCAGCACGGGCGGGCAGTCGACGGTGAAGTGGACGAACACCTCGGACCCCATGTCCTCGCGCAGCTCGACGCTCGTCCGCAGGCGCGCCTCCTCGGGCGCGCCTCGCTCGATCTGGGCGTCCTCCATGTCCTCCGGGCGGATGCCGAGGATCACGGGCCGGTCCACGTAGGACCGCAGCGCGGGGCGGGCCTCGAGGAGGGATGGGTCGACCAGCAGCCGGTTGCCGCCGAACGCCACGTAGATGCGGTCGTCCTCCTGCTCGATGGTCGCCTCGACGAGGTTCATCGCCGGGGACCCGATGAACCCGGCGACGAACAGGTTGGTCGGCCTTCGGTAGAGGCGCGAGGGGGCGTCGACCTGCTGGAGGACGCCGAGCTTGAGCACGGCGACCCGGTCCCCCATCGTCATGGCCTCGACCTGGTCGTGCGTGACGTAGATCGTGGTCACGTCGACGTCGCGCTGCAGCCGGGAT
>DATADD010000100.1:0-18900 GCA_036258675.1 Actinomycetota bacterium
CCGCGGCCCCCAGTCCCGCCCGCAGCGCTCGTCGCCGCCCGGGATCGGCCCCCACCCGGCGCGCCCGCGCGAGGGCGAGGACCCTTTGGGCCGTCCACCCGTAGACGCCGCCGGCCGCGGCGAGGGCGGCCGCGGTCGCGAGCGGGTCGATGCCCCCGGGGGGACCGCCGAGCGCCACGAGGCCCCCCAGGACCGCGAGGAGCAGACCGGTCCGGTAGGGCCTGGGCCCCTCCGCGGCGCCCGCCGACGCGAGGGCCTCCGCCCCCACGGCGACGGAGGCGGCGAGCACGCCGGCGGTCAGCAGGCGCTTGGCCCACTCCCCCAGGAACTCGATCGACGCCGTCGCCGCGTCGCCCGGGAACGCGTTGATGACGAGCTCGGCGAGCGCGGCGGGCGGGAACGCCACCGAGGGGAAGGGGGCTGCGACCGCCCACAGCGCGGCCATCGCCGCGGCCGAGGCCAGCGCGCCCGCCCACAGCACGCGGCTGCCCTCGAGCGGCTCGTCCCGGCCCGGTGGGAGCTTGCTCACCCGTCCATCGTCGGCCCGCCGGCGCGCTACAGGGGGGACGGCGGCGGGGGCGGCCCGGCGCTCACCAGCCCCTGTCCTTCCACTCCTGGAGACGAGGCTTCTCCGCCCCGATCGTCGTGTCGTCGCCGTGGCCCGGGTAGACCGCGGTGTCCTCGGGCAGGGTGAACAGCTTCGTCTCGATGGCATCGATGATCTGCGCGAACAGCCGCGCGTCGCCCTGGGTGTTGCCGGGGCCGCCGGGGAACAACGTGTCGCCCGACACGAGGTGTCTTCCCGAGAGCAGGCAGATGCTGCCCGGCGTGTGGCCCGGGGTGTGAAGGACCGTCGCGCTGGCATTGCCGAACGACAGCTCGCGCCCGTCCTTCAGCTCGTCGTCGAGAGCGACCGGGTACGCGTCCCCCGGATGGGCGAGGACCGGCACACCGAGCTTGTCGCGCAGCTCGGGCAGTGCCTGCACGTGGTCGGCGTGACCGTGGGTCTGGACGATCGCGACCACGTCGGCGCCCCCACAGCCCGACAGGATCTTGTCCGCCTCGAAGCAGCCGTCGATCAACAGCGCCTGGTGGGTCTCGGGGCACTCGAGCAGGTACGTGTTGTTCTCCATGTCCCCGACGCGGATCTTGCGCACCACGAGGTCGTCGCCCGCGTAGTGGTGGCCCATCGTCACCTCCATGGGTGGTCGAGCGGTCGTCAGCCGGTCACGGTGGCCTCGACGGAGCCCGCGACCACCTCCGCGCCGTCCTCCACCGTGCGCCGCAGGATAGCGAGGGCGCGCCCGTCCGACGCGCTCGTGACCGTCCCGACCCTCTCCCCGCCGCGCGTCACCTCGGCTCCCGGCTCCAGCGGGCGCTCGGCCCGCAGCCGGCGCAGGGTGCGGTTCACGCGTCCGCGGAAATGGATCTTTGCCATGGCCTCCTGGCCCAGATAGCAGCCCTTGTCGTAGTGGACCGCGAGCGCGTCTATCCCCGCCTCCTGCGGCAGGGTGCGCGCGTCCATGTCGCGGCCCCAGCGCGGTGCGCCGTGCGCGATGCGGATCGCCTCGAGCTCGTCCTCGGACGCGCGCCGTGCGCCCCGCGCTACCAGGACGTCGATCACGTCCGGGACGGCGGCGCGCGCGGACCACAGGTAGGCCGCCGGCGCGCCGAGCGACGGCGTGGGGTGGACCGTCGCGTCCACGGCTCGCGCCGCCGCCTCCACCTCCTGCCCCGCGACGAGGACCAACCCCATGTCGTCGGTTGCGTCTTCGATCTCGACCTGGGTCGCGAACACGTATCGACTCAGCGCCTCGGGGAGAACCGAGCGCAGCTCGGGCTCGAAGTGAGCAAGCAACGCGTCCTCGGTCGCGACGACTTCGAGGAAGGCGGTCATGCGCCCATGGGGCGTCAGCATCGCGGCCGCTCGGGCCTCGCCCGGGGCGATGTCCTCGAACGTCTGCGTCAGGACCTGGTGCAGGAACCAGGCGCGCTGCGGCCCGGTGAAGCGGAGCTTGCCGCGCTCGGACCGGTCCGCGAAAACGAGTGCCATCACCCCATTGTGCCGCCCTCGCGAGGACCCGAGGACGTCCGCGTCCGGCGCGGTATGGTGCCGCGACAGCGGGTTAGCGCTCAGGGAGGACCAGGGAGGACAAGGTGGCGGAGCTTCTTGAAGAGGAGGAGATCGAGCAGCGACTCGACGAGCTCGGGGACTGGGAGCGCGAGGGCGACCAGATCCAGAAGGTGTTCGAGTTCGACGACTTCTCCGCGGCGATCCGCTTCGTCAACGACGTCGCCGACCTCGCCGAGCGCTACGACCACCACCCCGACATCGACATCCGCTACAACCGCGTCAAGCTCGCGCTGTCGACTCACTCCGAAGGAGGCTTGACGCCGCGCGACTTCGATGTCGCAGGAGAGATCGAGCAGTCGATAGCCTGAGCGCGCTCAGGCAGACCGCAGCCACGGGGGCAGCGAGAAGGTGACGTCCTCCGACGTCACCTCGCGCACGTCGACATCGGTGTAGCCGAGCGAGGCGAGCTGCTCGAGCAGACGCTCGACGAGTACCTCGGGCGCGCTCGCGCCGGAGCTCACGCCGATCGTCTCGGCGCCCTCCAGCCACGACTCGTCGAGGTGCGTCTCGTCCGGCACGAGATGGGCGGGCGTGCCGGCCTTGCGAGCGACTTCGACCATCCTGTTCGAGTTGGACGAGTTGACCGCTCCGACGATGAGGACGACGTCCGCCTCGGGCGCGATGGCCTTGACCGCGATCTGACGGTTCTGGGTCGCGTAGCAGATGTCGTCGCGGTGGGGCCCGTGGATGTCCGCGAAGCGCCGCCGCAGCGCCTCGACGACCGAGCGCGTGTCGTCGACCGACAGCGTCGTCTGGGTGAGGTACGCGACGGGCTCGTCGGGGGCGATGCCGATGGCGTCCAGCTGCTCGACGCTCTCGACCACCCTCGTGGCCTCGGGCGCCTCGCCCGCCGTGCCCTCGATCTCCTCGTGGCCCTCGTGGCCGACCAGCACGATCTTGCGCCCCGAGCGCGCGAACCTCTTGGCCTCGAGGTGCACCTTGGTCACGAGCGGGCACGTGGCGTCGATCACGCGCAGGTTGCGGGCCTCGGCGTTGGCGCGCACCTCCGGCGACACGCCGTGCGCCGAGAACACGCACACGGCCCCCGGCGGGATCTCCTCCTCGGAGTCGACGAAGACGGCGCCGCGCTCGGCGAGCTCGGAAACGACGTGGCGGTTGTGGACTATCTCCTTGCGTACGTAGACCGGCGCGCCGCACGTCTCGAGGGCCCGCTCGACTATCTTCACGGCTCTGTCCACGCCGGCGCAGTAGCCGCGCGGGGCGGCGAGCAGGACCCTCTTCATCCCTCGATCGTAGCCGGGCGGCGCGCCCTGGACGCCTCCGTGGGCTATCCGGACGGGGCGGGCGGACTGCGGCGCGGCCCCGTGGCTCCCATCGCGACCCGGTAGAGGTCCGGCATGCCCGCCTCCTGGCTCGAGGGGCACAGGGGCTCCACGGGGCAGTCCGCGCACAGAGGCGCGCGCGCGATGCAGGTCGTCCGCCCGTGGACGATGAAGAGGTCCGGCACGTCGTGCCACCGTCTCCGCGGCACGAGCCGCATGAGGTCGCGCTCGACCGCCTCGGCGTCCTTGGGGCCCGCGCGCGTGAGCCCGAGGCGCACCGCCACCCGACCGACGTGGGTGTCGACGGCGATCCCGGCGTCGGGATCGCGGCGCGCCGCGGCGGGGAAGCAGTTCGACTGGACGATGTTCGCGGTCTTGCGCGCGACCCCCGGCAGCGTCACGAGCTCGGCCATGCGCTGCGGGACCTCGCCGTCGAAGTCGTCGATCAGCTTGCGGGACAGCCCCTTGAGGGCCTTCGTCTTCTGCCGGAAGAAGCCGGTCGCGTGGATGTCGCGCTGGAGCTCCTCCTCGGGCGCCGCGAGGTAGTCCTCGGGCGAGCGGTACTTGCGGAAGAGGTCCTTGGTGACGACGTTGACGGTCGCGTCCGTGGCCTGCGCCGACAGCACCGTGGCCACGACGCACTCGAGCGGGTTCGTGAAGTCGAGCGCGATGCGGGCCTCGGGATAGGCGCGCCGCAGCCTCCTGAGGACGAGGGGGACGCGCGCCTCGGGCGGGGCCGCCCGGTCGGGGGCGGCTCGCCGAGACCGTCCCCGGGGGGCCTCCGACGGCCCCGTCGCCGAGCGGTCGGCTGGCACGGGCGGAGGATATCCGTTAGGCTTTCCAAACGACTGTTTGTTTGGCATCGCGCTGGTTGGCAGCGCGAGGAGCAAGGAGCCGCCGACGACCCAGGGATCCGCCGTGGCCCGCCCCGGCCGGCGCGCCGAGATGATCGGCGTCGCGGCTCGCCTCTTCTCCGCGCGCGGTTACCACGGCACGTCGATGCAGCATCTCGGCGACGCCCTCGGGCTGCTGCGCGGTTCGCTCTACGCCCACATCGGCTCGAAGGAGGAGCTCCTCGCCGAGATCGTCGAGGCGGGGGCCGACCGCTTCCTCGCCCGGGGCCGGCGCGCCGTCGAGCTCGACGCGCCCGCGCCGCACCGGCTGCGCGCGTTCCTCGTCGGCCACGTCGAGACCGTGGCCGAGCACATCGACGCGGCCACCGTGTTCCTCAACGAGTGGCGCTACCTGTCGCCGGAAGCGCGCGCCCGCATCGGCGCCAAGCGCGACGACTACGAGGCGATGCTGCGGCGGATCGTCGACGAGGGCATCGCGGCCGGGGAGCTGCGCGCCGACATCGATCGGTCGCTCGCGACCAAGCTCGTGCTGTCGGCGGGGAACTGGCTCTATGCGTGGTACCGGCCCGACGGCGGCTCGTCGGCGCGGGAGGTCGGAGACGGGTTCGCGGACATGCTGGTGAGAGGCCTGGAGGAGGCGTCGTGACATACGAGGAGAAGCTGGCGCGCTTCGGGGAGCGCCTCGAGTCGGGAGACAAGGTCGAGACCGAGGACTGGATGCCGGACGACTACCGTCGCGGCGTCCTGAAGTTCATCGAGATGCACGCCAACTCCGAGATCATGGGCGCGCTCCCCGAGCGCGAGTGCCTGCCCCACGCGCCCACGCTGAAGCGCAAGATGTCGCTCGCGGCCAAGATCCAGGACGAGGTGGGGCACTCGCAGCTCCTCTACCGGGTCGCGGAGGACCTCGGCAAGAGCCGGGAGGCGATGTACACGGACCTCCTCCACGGCAGGTCCAAGTTCCACAACGTCTTCCATTACCCGGTGTTCGGATGGGGCGACGTAGCGGTCATCGGCTGGCTCATCGACGGAGCCGCCCTCGTGACGCAGGCGGCGCTGCTCGACTCCTCCTACGCCCCCTACACGCGCGTCCTCAAGCGCATCTGCGCCGAGGAGCAGCTGCATCTGCGCCACGGCGAGGACATCACGCTCGAGCTCGCGTCCGGCACCGACGTCCAGCGCGGCATGTTTCAGGACGCGCTCGACCGCTGGTGGCTGCCGATCATGCACTTCTTCGGGCCGAGGACGGACAGGGGCAAGGACCTGCTGTTGCGGTGGCGGGTCAAGACGCGCACGAACGAGGACCTGCGCCAGGAGTTCCTGGACCGCTACGTGCCCAAGGTGCTCGAGCTCGGCTTCACCTTCCCGGACCCCGTCCCGCGCGAGGAGGACGGCCACTGGGTGGTGGGCGACTCCGACATCGACTGGGCCCCCCTCGACCGGATCAAACGCAACCAAGGACCGGAGACGGCGCGCCGCCTCGAGCTGAGACGCCGCATCCACGAGCAGCACCGGTGGGTGCGCGAGGCGCTGAGCGAACCCGCCGTTCACGCTGCATAAGGCGATGGATACCTTCGAGGTCTTCCGGCGCGCCGGTCACAAGGAGCCGTTCACCCACTGCGGCGCGGTCATCGCGCCCGACCCGGAGATGGCGTTGCTGTTGGCCAAGGAGTGCTTCCTGCGCCGGCGCGAGGGCACGCGCCTGTGGGTCGTGAGGCGCTCCGACGTCCACTCGCTCGAGGACGCGAGCTTGCTCGAGCTTGCCGCCGACAAGTCGTACCGGTTCGCCTCGGACTACCGCGACGTCGTCGCCAAGCGGGAGCGCGCGCGCCGGCGCGCCGAGGCCCTTCGGTGAGCGAGGCGCTCGCCGCGGTGGCGGTGGCGCTCGCCGACGACGAGCTCGTCATCGGACACCGCCACTCGGAATGGACGGGGCTCGCGCCCCACATCGAGGAGGACGTCGCCTTCTCCTCCATCGCGCAGGACGAGATCGGGCACGCGGCCGCCCTCTACACGCTCGCGGGCGCGATCGTCGGGCGCAACCCCGACGCCCTCGCCCTCGGACGGGATCCGTCCGAGTACAGGAACGCGGTCCTGTGCGAACGCCCCAACGGGGACTGGGCCTACACGCTGGCGCGTCACTGGCTCTACGACACCGCCGAGGACGTGCGGCTGGAGGCCCTCGCGCGCTCGGCCGACGACGCCCTCCGCGCTCTGGCGACCAAGATGCGGCGCGAGGAGCGCTATCACCTCCTGCATGCGGGGACGTGGCTCGAGCGGGTGGCGCAGGGTCCCGTGGAGGGGCGCACGCGCATCGCGGAGGCCCTGGCCCGCGCCTACCGGGACGCGCTCGCGCTGTTCGAGCCCCTCGAGCGCGAGGAGGAGGCCGTGCGCGCGGGGTGGCTGCCCGATGCCTCGACGGAGCTGCGGTCGCGTTTCGCGCAGCGCGCGACGGGTCAGCTCGACCGGCTCGGGCTGCCGACCGACATAGGGGCCGTGGCAGACGAGGCGGCGGAGTTCGTGGCGTCGTCCTCGGGAGACCTGCTCGCCGCGGGCCCGGCGCCCCCCGAACCGGCCGTGGCCTCGGGAGGAGGCGGTCGCCGAGGGCGGCACTCGGCCGACTTCGAGGCCCTGTGGGAGGAGATGACGCGCACGTATCGGGTCAGCCCGGGGGCGACGTGGTGACGCAGGTGCGCGCCGACGATCGCATCGCCGCACGGGTGTGGGAGGCGCTCGCGCACGTCGCGGATCCCGAGATCCCCGCCGTCTCCGTGATCGACATGGGCATGGTCGAACGCGTCGATGTCGCCGGCGGCCGCGTGCGCGTCGTGGTGCTGCCGACCTTCACGGGGTGCCCGGCGGTGCCTCAGATCGAGGCGGACGTGGCTCGTGCGGCCCAAGCCGTCGAGGGCGTCGTCGAGGCGCGCGTCGAGATGTCCTTCGACCCGCCGTGGACCACCGACCGCATCACCCCCGACGGGCGCAGGCGGCTGCGCGACTTCGGCCTCGCGCCGCCCGAGGACGGCGTCCCGGTGCTCATCGCGAGCATCGGGCTCCCCGATCGGGCGCGCTGTCCCTTCTGCGGGAGCCGCGCCACGCGCGCGGAGAGCATGTTCGGACCGACCCCCTGCCGCGCCGTCTTCTACTGCGACGCGTGCCGCAACCCCTTCGAGCAGTTCAAACCCGTCTGAGCCGACGTCCACGGGGCGCGAGCCGGCGCGCTCAAGCCCCCGTGCCGTCCCTCGCGGGCAGCTGCACGAACACGTCCACGACCGCAGGGTCGAACTGCGTCCCGCGCGCTTCGAGCAGGCGCCGGCGCGCCTCCCGCTCGCTCATCGCATTGCGGTAGGGGCGGTCGGTCGTCATGGCGTGGAAGGCATCGCACACGAAGATGATGCGAGCCTCGACCGGGATCGCGTCGCCCGCGAGGCCGTCGGGGTAGCCCCTGCCGTCGAACCGCTCGTGACAGGCGCGCACGATCGGCCTGACGTCCTCGAGGCGCACGATGGGGGCGAGGATGCGCTCGCCGAGCTCGGGATGGGTCTCCATGACCGCACGCTCGTCCTCGGACAGCGGGCCGGGCTTGAGCAGGATCTGCGACGGGATGCCGATCTTGCCGATGTCGTGGAAAAGCGCCCCGAGCTCGAGCCGCTTCAGCGAGCGCGCGTCGAGTCCCATCGCATGGCCCATCTCGAGCGCCATGTCCGTGATGTCGCGTGCATGAGACGACGTGTACTCGTCCTTCGCCTCGAGCGCGTTGGCGAGTGCCTCGACGGTGGAGAGGAACGTCTGCTCGAGCGCTTCGAAGCTCGACGCGCGCTCGATCGCGAGCCGCGCCTGGTGCGCGATCCCCTGCAGCAGCCTCATCTTGCGCTCGGAGAACCGGTACGCGCCGAGGGCGGGGGCGGCCGCCGTGATGACGCCGACGCGGCCGGCGTCGAGGTGAAGGGGGGCGACGGCGTAGACGAGGTCGCTTAGCCGGCCCTCGCTCCCCTGCGGTCGCGGCACCAGCGGCTCGATCGCCTCGGGCGACACCATGAACGGCTCTCCTGGGGCCAGCAGCCGGCGCGCGAGGTCGCCGGGCACGCGCACGTCGGCGATGGCGTGCATCGCATCGTCCTCGTAGCCCCACGTGCCCTGCGGCAGGAGATCGCCGGTCTCGACCTCCTCGAGCCATATCGAGGTCTTCGGCGAGCCGAGGATGCGGGCGGCCTGCTCCACGACCCTCTCGAGGACCTCCTGGAGGCCCTGTGCCGCGGTCAGCTCTCGTCCGAACTCGAGGAGCGCGTTGGCGATGTCGGCGTTCTCTTTCTGATCCTTGTAGAGGCGGGCCCTCTGCATCGCCACCGACGCCTGGTAGGAGACCCCCGCGAGCAGGCGCAGGGTCTCCGAAGAGAAGTGGAGGGTGTCGAGCTGCGGCTGCCGCACCGTGATCCAACCCTTGAGGCCCTGCAGCGGTCCGACGGCCACCGTGCGCACCTCGACCCCGGGCGGCGTGGCGAAGACCCGGATCGTCTCCTCCGGCGACATGACGAAGGGGCCCTGGCGACCGGCCAGGAAGGAGTCACCGGTGTCGGCGTCGATCACCATGCGGACGATCGCCTCGGCGCCGGGATCCCCCGCGTAGCCGAAGTGGGCGGCGCAGTGGTAGGTGCCCGTCCTGTCGTCCTGCAGCCACAGCGAGCTCTGCGTGCCCTCGAGCAATCTCGCGGCCATCCTGACCGTCTCGTCACCGATCGAGTAGAGGGTCGGCGCGTGCGCCATCGCGTCGGAGAACTCGAGCAGCGCCTTCGCGGTCTCGGCCTCCCGTCGCTGCGCCTCGTAGAGGCGGGCGTTCTCGAGGGCGACGGAGGCGTTCCCGGCGAGCACCTCCATGAGGCGGACATCGTCCTCGTCGAACTGGCCGGTCCCGAGGCTCGACAGCACGATGACCCCGATCACGCGGGCGCCATAGGACAACGGCACGGCGACTATCGACTCCTCGATGTCGTCGGTCCCGGGGATCTCGACCGCGTAGTCGCAGTCGAGCGCGTTGTCTATCAGCAGCGATCGGTTGAGCTCTGCCGCGCGCCCGGTGATGCCCTCTCCGAAGGAGCACCGGAGGCCCTCCTCGTCCTCCTCCTCGTACGCCGCCATGAGCGCGATGGGGACGAGCTCGTCGCCCTCTGCGAGATAGACGCGGCAGTTGTGGTAGTCGACCAGCGTCCTGAGCTCCGCCGCGATCGTCATCCCGATCTCGCGCACGTCGTTGAGGCGGTTCAGCTTGCCGGCGACGCTCTGAAGCATCTTGAGATGCGAGACGGAGCGGATGTCCCGCAGCGACGCGGGCACGGCTTCGGGGCGCTCCACGGTGTCGGGCTCGTAGACGATCACCCTGTTCTTGCCTTGCGCCTTGGCGGTCATCATCGCCGCCTCCGCGCACGCCGCGAGCTCGCGCGGGTTCATGGCGTGATCGGGCCCACAGGCGAGTCCCATCGACACGGTCACCCGCCCGGCCGGGCCGAACTCCGTCTCGGCCAGGCGCTCCGTGAAGCGCGCCGCGAGCCCCATGGCGTCGCGCACGTCGCACGAGGGAAGGATGACTCCGAGCTCCTCGCCCCCGAGACGACAGAGGACGTCGGAGCCTCGGATCATGTCCCGCATGATGTCGGAGAGCCCGATAAGGACCTGGTCGCCGAGCGCATGGCTGTAGACGTCGTTGAGGCGTTTGAAGTCGTCGATGTCGAGCATGAGCACCGCGACCGAGTCCCGCACCCGGATCGCACGCGTCAGCTCGCCGCGCAGCCGTTCGTGGAAGAAGCGGTGGTTGTAGACGCCGGTGAGCGAATCGGTCTGGGCCAACCGCTCCAGGGCGGCCCGGCTCTCGGCGTTGTCGATGGCGAGCGCGGCGGCGTCTCCGAACCTCTTGGCGAGCTCGAGCTCCTCCTCGGAGAACCAGTTGCCCTCCCCCGTCCGGTAGATGTTCAGCGCTCCCTTGATCGACTCCCGCGCGACGAGGGGGACGGAGATGAGGGCCTCCGCCTCCGGCGGGGTTCCGGGGATGATCACGACGCGCGGATCGAGGTGCGCCTCGTTCGACAGGGTCGGCTGGCGGTGCTCCACCGCCCACCCCGTGATGCCCTCGCCGAAGACGGCGATGCTGTCGAGGATCTCCGAGGCGTAGTCGTCGCGCGCCAGGACGGGGACGAGGAGTCGCTCCGTCTCGTTGGCCTGGTAGATCGTGAGCGTGTCGTACGGGATGATCCCGGCGAGCGTGTCGGCGATGCGCTCCAGCACGGAGTCGAGACTCTGCTCGGCCAGGACGGCGTGGAACACGTCCGCGAGGCGGCGGTAGGACTCGAGGCGCGCGACCAGAGACGGCTCTCGCCCATCGACGAGAGCCGGCGTGCCGGCGACTGCCACAGCGCCCGGGGACGGCGCGTCTTCCACGGGGAACCTCGCGCGTCGGGTTTCCAGCTTTTCTCATCGTGTTATCGAACGACGCCGGGGTCGCCTTGAAGGCCGGGCCCGGGATCGCGCGGCGGAGGCCCGCCGGCGGGGGCGTTTCCCCGCGTATCGTGGGGGGATGGCGATCGAGGTCACCCCCGAGGCCGCCGACGTCCTGCGCCGGTCCCTCGAGGGCAGCCGCGGCGCGGCGACCGCGATCCGGCTCCGGGCGGGTCGAGGGCTCGGAGGCGGACGCGACGTCCAGGTCGAGCTCGCCGACGAGCCCCGGCCCGACGAGGCCGTGGTCGAGCTCGAGGGCGTCACCCTGTTCGTCGACCCCGAGGTCGCGCGCGCCTACCCGAGCGCGGTGGTGGCGGTGGAGGCGCCGCACGACGTCGTCGTGGTCCGATCCGGTGGGAGGGACTCGTGACCGTGCGCCGAAGGGTCGTGGTGCGGGGGCGCGTCCAGGGCGTTTTCTTCCGCGACTCGTGCAGGCGTCGCGCCGAGCAGGCCGCGGTGGCGGGATCGGTCCGCAACCTCGACGACGGCGGGCTCGAAGCGGTGTTCGAGGGCGACGAGGCAGCCGTCGCGGGCCTCGTCGAGTGGTGCGGCCGCGGGCCGAGCGGAGCCCGCGTCGACTCGATCGACGTGATCGACGAGCAGCCGCAGGGCGGGCGCGGGTTCACCGTGGCCTAGGCCACGGCGAGGCCTACCTCAGGTTCACCCACACGGACTTGGACTGCGTGTAGGTCTCGATCGACTCGAGTCCGAGCTCGCGGCCGAAGCCCGATTGCTTGTAGCCGCCGAAGCTCACCGCGGGATCGTAGAGGCCCGCGGTGTTGACCCACACGGTGCCCGCCTTGATGCCGCGCGCGACCCGGTGAGCCTTGCCCAGATCGTTGGTCCAGACCGCCGCGGAGAGTCCGTAGATCGTGTCGTTGGCGACCTCGATCGCCTCGTCGACGTCGGCCACCTCGATCACGGCGGCGACGGGCCCGAAGATCTCCTCTTGTGCGATCCGCATGTCGTTGCGCACGCCGGTGAAGACGGTGGGGGTCACGAAGTACCCGTCTCCGAGGTCGGAGGGCGCCTCGCCGCCCGCGGCCACCTCAGCTCCCTCGCGCCGTCCGATCTCGATGTAGCCGAGGACCCTGTCCCTCTGGTGCTGCGACACGACCGGGCCCATCGCGGTGTCCTCCTCGAGCGCGGGCCCGACCTTCATCGCCCGGGTCGCGTCCACGAGCGACGACACGAACTCGTCGTGAGCGGAGCGTTCGACCAGGATGCGCGAGCCCGCGGTGCACACCTGGCCGGAGTTCAGGAACGCCCCGTTCATCGAGCCCTTCGAGGCGCGCCCCATGTCGGCGTCCGCGAACACGATGTTGGGCGACTTGCCGCCGAGCTCCAGCGTGACGCGCTTCAGGTTGCCCTCGCTCTCGTGCAGCACCTTGCGGCCGACCTCCGTCGATCCCGTGAACGTGATCTTGTCGACGCCGTAGTGCTGCGCCAGAGGCCTTCCCGCTTCCTCCCCGAAGCCGGTCACCACGTTGACCACGCCCTCCGGTATCCCGGCCTCCAGGCACAGCTGGGCGAGCCTCAACGCGGTCAGAGGCGTCTGTTCGGCGGGCTTGAGCACGACCGCGTTCCCGAACGCCAGGGCGGGGGCGATCTTCCACGCCGCCATGACGAGGGGGAAGTTCCACGGGATGATGGCGCCGCACACGCCCACAGGCTCTCTGACCGTGTAGACGAAGAGCCGGTCGTCCGTGGGGACGGTGTCCCCCGTCACCTTCGTGGGCCACCCGGCGTAGTAGCGGAACGCCTCCGCCGCCGCCCAGATCTCCCCGGACGCGAGCCTGACGGGCTTGCCTCCGTCGAGGGCCTCGAGCTGCGCAAGGGCGCTCGAGTTGCGCTTGATGAGCTCGGCAACCTTTCCGAGAAGCTCCGTCCGCTTGCCCGGCCGCAGACCGCTCCAGCGCCGGTCGTCGACCGCGGCGCGCGCCGCACCGACGGCGGCGTCGACGTCTGCCGTCGAACCGCGCGGCACCTCGGTGATGACCCGTCCGGTCGAGGGGTCGAACACCTCGAACGTCTCCCCCGAAGCGGCGTCGCGCTCCTCTCCGCCGATCACCATCCTGGGACGTTGCTCGACGAACCCCGACGCCTCCTGCAGAAGCTCGACCTGCGCCATCTTCTTCCTCCTATCGGCTCCCGCCCAGCCTATCCGGGCCCGCGCCGTTCCAGCCCGGACGCGTACGTGCCCAGCAGCCGCGTGAAAGTGGCGTGCTCGCTGACCTCGGCGAGCGCATCGACCATCGCAGGTGCCGTCGCCGGCGCTTCCACGTCGACGTAGAAGACGTACTCCCACGGCCTGCCTCCGCGCGGCCGCGACTCGAGCTTGTTGAGGTTGAGGTGGCGCTCGGCGAACGCGCCGAGGCAGCGGAAGAGCGACCCCGCGACATGGCCGACCCCGAACACGAGCGAGGACTTGTTCGCCTCGCCCAGCGGATCCGGCCGGCGCGACAGCGCACCGAAGCGCGTGTGGTTGTCGGGGAAGGTCTGTATCCGCTCGGCGAGCACGTCGAGCCCGTAGAGGTCCGCGGCGCGCCGCGAGGCGACCGCGCCGGTGCGCTCGAGCTTGTCGTCGGCGATGCGGCGCGCCGCTCCCGCGGTGTCGTAGTCGGCGCGGATCCTCACTCCGAGGGCGTGCAGGAACTCCTCGCTCTGCGCGATCGCCTGAGGATGCGAGATGACCTCGTCGAGATCGTCGGGCGCGGTGCCCGGGAGCGCCACGAGGCAATGGTCCACGCGCGCTATCGCCTCGCCCACGAGGTGGAGGCCGTGCTTGAGGAAGAGATCGTAGGTCTCGTTGATGCTGCCCGCCTGAGAGTTCTCCATCGGGACGAGGCCGAAGTCGGCGCGCCCCACCTCCACGGCCTCGAACACCTTGCGGATCGACGCGTAGGGGCGGAGGTCACCGTCGGGCCACAGGGTCTGCGCGCCCTCCTCGGAGTAGGCGCCCGCCTCCCCCTGGTAGGCGACGACGATGTCGCGGGCGTCGGTCAGGACGAGCCCTCCAGCAGCGGGGGCTCCCACTCCGGGTGGGTCTCGCGCAGCCATTCCTGCTCCAGCTTGCCGAGCTCCGTGCGCGACTCCTCCCCGTACCAGATCTCGCGCGCGATCGAGTGCCAGTTGGCCTCCGCCTCGAGCCGCCCGAGCAGCGACGTGACCCCGAACGACATCCGGTTGAGCGTGACCATGACGCCCGGGATCCCGACCTTGCGGAGGTTCTGAAACGCCTCCGAGCTCGGGTCGAATCCCGCGGACGCGATCTCCTGTACGAGCGCGGGACTCATGCCGACGACCTCGTCGGTCAGCACGGGGCGGTTGAGCACCTTGAGGTGCTCCCACACGGAGTCGATCTCCGGCGTCTTGCGGTTGAGGATCCCCAGCCCCTCGAGCGCGGCGCGCCCTCGGTCGCGGTCGTCGTCGAGCAGCGCGAGGACGACCTCGTGCAGGAGCCTGAGCGTGCCCGGGTCGACCGACCGCACGAGGCCGTAGTCGATGAACGCAACCCGCCCCCCGTTCAGCAGCAGGTAGTTGCCCGGATGGGGGTCGGCGGAGAAGAGATGGAACCGGTTGAGGCTGCCGTAGAAGAAGCGGTACAGGATCTCCCCCAGGACGTTGCGATCCTCCTGCGGCCACTCGAACGCGGACGGGAACGGCTGGCCCGAGACGAACTCCTGCGTGATGACGCGGGTCCGGCAGTAGTCCGGGTAGACGCGCGGAACGACGACGAAGGGATGTCCCTCGAACAGCTCCGCGAAACGCTGCTGGTTGGCCGCCTCCCGCCGGTAGTCGAGCTCCTCGAGCACGCGCTCGCGGACCTCTTCGGCGACCTCCCTGGGGTCGATGTTCGGCGCGACCGCGACCGCGAGCTTCGTCATCGCGGACACGTTCTTGAGATCGGCGCGCACGGCGTCGTCCACACCGGGGTACTGGATCTTGACCGCAACGGTCTCGCCCGACGGGAGCGTCGCACGGTGGACCTGGCCGATGGAGGCGGCCGCCACCGCGTTGTCGTCGAAGGAGGCGAAGACCTCCTCGGTCGGCTTCGCGAACTCCCTCTCGATCACCGACCGCGCGGTCGCAGCGTCCATCGGCGGCGCCGAGCTCTGCAGCATCGTCATGGCGTCGCGATATGTCCCGAGGTACTCGCTCGTGCCGGCGAACTCGTAGAAGGACGCGAGCTGCCCCAGCTTCATGGCGGCGCCCTTCATCTCGCCGAGCATCCCCACGAGCTGCTCGGCCGTGTCCTCGTGGAAGCCCTGCAGGAACTCGCCGGCGCGCTCGGGGGCGGCGAAGGCCTTGAAGCGCGTGCCCACGAAGCGGGACGCCGAGGCGCCGGTGGCGCCGACGATGCGGGCCCCCCGGGCCAGCCAGCCGGTCGGGATGGGTGTCGACTTCTCTTCTTCTGTCATCGCTTGCTCTCGTTGGGGGACGGTTTCCCGTCTCCATCGTAGGAGAAGATGTCGGCTTCTCGGCCGGCAGAACGGAGCCCGCGGTGCGCGTGAACCTCATGATCGAAGGGCAGGAAGGCGTCTCCTGGGAGGAGTGGATCGCCCTCGCGAGGGCGTGCGAGGACCACGGCCTCGAGGGCCTGTTCCGGTCCGACCACTACGCCTCGATCGGCGACCCCGGCCGCCGGGGCTCCCTCGACGCACTGACGACGCTCGCGGGACTGGCCGCGCACACGGCCCGCGTCCGCCTCGGGACCATGGTCTCGCCCACGACCTTCCGCCATCCCTCCGTGCTCGCCAAGAGCGCGGTCACGATCGATCACATCTCGGGGGGGCGCTTCGAGCTGGGGATGGGAGCGGGATGGTACGAGCTCGAGCACACCGCGCACGGCTTCGAGTTCCCGGACACGGAGACGCGGCTGCAGGTTCTCGAGGAGCAGCTCGAGATCGTCCACCGTCAGTGGACGGAGGGTCGACTCTCCTTCCGCGGCAGGCACTACCGGATAGTCGACGGCGACGCGCTGCCCAAGCCCCTGCAGCGGCCCCACCTGCCGCTGATCGTCGGGGGCGCGGGGGGCAGGCGAAGCGCGGCGCTCGCGGCGCGATGGGCCGACGAGTACAACACGGTCGGCGGCGACCCGGAGGAGTGCCGGCGGCGGCGCGCCGTGGTCGAGCGCGCATGGGAGGGCGCCGGCCGCGATCCCGCGACGCTTCGCTTCTCGGTGATGACCGGCATGGTGATCGGGGCCAGCTCGGCCGAGCTCGCGGACCGGGCGCGCCGGCTGATGGAAGGCGACGACCAGGACGGCGACCCCGCGGCGTGGCTCGACGACAAGCGCAGCACATGGGTCGTCGGCAGTGTCGACGACGTCGTCGACCGGCTCGGGGAGCTGCGCGCGGCCGGCGTCGAGCGCGTGATGCTCCAGCATCTCCTGCACGACGACCTGGAGAGCGTGGCGCTGCTCGGGCGGGAGGTGTGTCCCCGGCTCGGCTAGGTTCCGGCGCGCTCAGGCGTAGGGGTGGTCGAAGCTCTCCCGCACCGAGCCGTCCTCCTCGAAGACGAGGAAGCGGTCCATGAGCTGCATGAACCAGCGATCGTGGGTGACCGCGATCACCGTTCCCTGGTAGCCCATCAGACCCTGCTCCAGGGCCTCCGCCGAGGCGACATCGAGGTTGTCGGTCGGCTCGTCGAGCAGGAGCATCGTCGGGCTCGCCAGCTCCATGAGCAATAGCTGGAAGCGGGCCTGCTGTCCTCCCGAGAGCAGTGAGAAGGGCAGGCGCGCCACGTCGCGCAGCTCGTAGCGGCGAAGGCCCGCCATCGCGGTGCGGATGTCGAGTCCTCGGGCGATCATGATGTCGAGCACCGCGGCGTCGGTCAGGTCGGGCCGGTCGTGCGTCTGCGAGAACAGGCCGGGCTCCACCCGGGCTCCGAGCATCCACTCGCCCGCGTGGGCGATCTGCTCGCCGGCCAGAAGGCGCAGGAAGTGGCTCTTGCCCGTCCCGTTGGCTCCCACGACCCCAACGCGCTCGCCGAACCAGATCTCCGTGTCGAACGGTGCGACGACGTCTGCGATCGCCAGCGCCTGCGCGCGGAAGGCGATCTTCCCGGTCCGCCCGCCGCTCAGGTGCATGTGGATGCGCTGCTCGTCCGGGAGCTCGGGCGGGGCGTGCTCCTCCTCGAAGCGCTCCAGCTTCGTGACGGCCGCCTTTGCGCGAGACGCGAACTTGTCCGACATCGCGGCCCGGCGTTTGAACTCCTTCATCGAGGCCACGAGGCGCTCGTGCTCCTCCCGGTATCGGCGGCGCTGCTCCTCGATCCTGGCGACGCGCGAGGCGTGCGCGGAGTGATAGGAGGCGAAGGAGCCGCCGTGGGTCCACGTCCCGTGGGCCTCCAGGGTCACCACCCTCGTGGAGGTGTTCGCCAACAGCGCCCGGTCGTGGCTGACGTACAGGATCGTCTTCGGCGACGCGTTGAGCGCGTCCTCGAGGCGACGCTTCGCGGGGATGTCGAGGAAGTTGTCGGGCTCGTCGAGCAGGAGTACCTGCGCGTCGGAGCGGAAGAGGAGCTCGAGAGCGAGCCGCTTCTGCTCGCCGCCGGAGAGCGTGCTCGCGCGCCGGTGCGCGACCTCGTCCCAGGGCCGGCCCAGAGCGAGCGTGGCGCACGTGTCCCATAGCGTCTCTGCTTCGTAGCCGCCCGTCTCGGCCCAGCGAGAGAGCGCATCGGCGTAGCGCATGTGGGCATCGGTCGACCCTCCGTTCTCGACGGCGCGCTGGGCCGCGTCGAGGTCGCGAGCGGCGCCCCGCAACGGCTCATCCGAGAGGCCCACGAGCAGATCGCGGACGGTGTCGCCGGAGGTCGGGTCGCCGACGAACTGGTGCATGAAGCCGATGCGCCCGTCGACGTGGATCCGTCCCCGCTGCGGACGCTCGCGCCCCGCCACGAGGCGGAGCAGCGTCGACTTGCCGGTCCCGTTCGCCCCCACGAGAGCGACGTGATCTCCGTTGCCGACACGGAACGAGACGTCCTCGAAGAGCACGCGCCCGCCCGGCACGGCGTAGGTGACTCCGGATACGTCGATGACCGCCACATCCGCTCCGATCGTGGTCGAGGCCCGCGATCGTATGGCGTGCCGAGAACGCCACGGCGTGGCCGGGCACTAGAGTGGACGCCATGACGAGGTTGCGCATCGCTGCCGGCGCCGCGGCCTTGGCCATGGCGGCCGGCGCCGTCGAGGCAGCGGCCACGGTGCCGAACGACGTGCACGTCTCGGCCGCGGCAGGAGGCGCGCGCGCGGCGCGGGCGCTGCGGGTCGGGCACTTCGACGAGGACCGGGCGATGCGCCACGTTCGCCGGCTCGCGCGCGGCATCGGCGTGCGGGTTCGAGGCACCGAGGGCGAGCGTCGCGGTGCCCGCTACGTCGCGCGCAGGTTCCGGTCCTACGGCTACAAGGTCTTCGTGCAGAGGTTCGAGGTGGACGGGCGCACGTCGCGCAACGTGGTCGCGCGCTGGCCGGGCGGGAAGCGCTACCCGGTGGTGATCGGGGGTCACATCGACACCGTGGCCGGGTCGCCCGGCGGCAACGACAACGCCTCCGGCGTCGCCATCGTGCTCGAGGTCGCACGCCTCGTCGCGGGGAAGAAGCCGGCGCGCAACGCTCGGTTCGTCGCCTTCGGCTCGGAGGAGTACGGGCTCAACGGCCGCCATCACATCGGCTCGTCGGTGTTCGTGAACCGGCTCGGCCGCCGCGGGCGCCGCCGGCTCGCGGGGATGGTGTCGGTCGACATGGTGGGCAAGCTCCTCGGGCGGCCCCTGATCGTCGGGACCGCCGGGATCGGTCCCACCGTCGTAGCGCGCTCGCTGTACAGGCACGCACGCGCCGCCGACGTCGAGGTCGTTCGTCAGACCACGTGCGACTGCTCGGACAACGGCCCCTTCGAGCTCGCCGGCATCCCGGCCGCGTTCGCGTGGAGCGGCTCTGAGCCCAACTACCACTCGCCGCGCGACACCTTCCGCAGCGTCTCCAAGCGCAGCGTGCGGAGGTCGGGACGGGCGATCAGGGCGTTCGTGAGGATCCTCGACCGCAGGACCCTGCGCTACTTCCGGCGCAACCGCTGACCACGGCGGGCACCGCCCGCAGCCGCTCGGATGGCCCGCTCAGTTCCCGAAGTCGCCGCCCCCGAAG
>DATADD010000101.1:0-9981 GCA_036258675.1 Actinomycetota bacterium
GCGGCGGACCGCACCGTCACGCTGCGGGCGCGGCCGCGCTCGGCGTGCGCGCCGGTGGCGGGAGAGCCGACCATGAGGCGCGCCCGGGCGTACCTCAGCTCACTCTTGAGCGCGCGCAGAAGGCGCAGCCCCGGCACCGACGGAGGCAGCGTGGGCACCTCGAACACCGGCGCTCCGAGGCCCTCCTGGAGCTCCCGCCATGCCGTCGGGTGGTCGTAGAAGCCGAGCACAGCGGGGAACCCGATCGCGTCGGCGCCCTCCACCCGAGCCGACAGGTCGCGCACGACCGCGCGCCGCCACCCGGGGTCGTCGAAGCGGCGCGCCCACCCCACCGGGGTCACGTCGGCCTCGTCGGCGCGCACCTCGAGCTCGACGGCGAAGGCGCTCCGCCCGCTCCCTCGTTGCATGTTGTCGGCCGCGAGGGGCGCGTAGAAGTCCTTGAGCTCCCGCAGCCCGACCAAGGCGAAGCGGCCTCCCGCCCGGACGTCGCCCGCGATCATCGATCGAGGCGCAAGCGCGGTCGGCTTGGCGACGCCGACCGCGGTCGGCAGGAGGAGGTTCTCCTCGAGCGACCCGACGTAGGCGAGCTCGCCCACGCGCTTCCTGTACCAGTCGAGCGCGGCCGCGATCGTCGCGACGTCCATACGCGCGTAGGGATGGTCCGGGTGCGCGGCCGCGAATCCCGGAAGCGCCGTCGCGGGGCACGCGACCGGCTCGGGCGCGTACCCCAGCACGTCGACCGTCCCGCCCGCGAGCTGCACGGCCCCCACACCGGTGGCCGCGATCGCGACGCGCGCGCCCTCGTCGGCGAGGCGAAGGGCGCAGGTGAGCCCGGCGAGCCCGGCACCGAGCACGACGACGTCGTAGGTCACGCGGGAAGATGCTCCACGTCCAGCAGCCCCTGGAAGATCCAGTCATCGAGCCGCGCCTGGCGCAGCTGGTCCCCGTAGAGGATCGGCTGCACACCCTTCCAGCGCTCCTGGAGGAAGCGCAGCAGCGCCGCGTTCGCGGCCGATGCGTCGAGCTTCTGCTTCGAGTGCAGGATCCCCGTGGCGCGATAGATGCAGAAACCGCCCTGGCACGGCCCCATGCCGAGGCGCAGCGCCCGCCGGATGTCGTCGAGGTTCTCTGTGCCGAGCCGCTCCATCGCGGCCTCGAGAGGAGCCCGCTCGACCAGCTCGCACTCGCAGATCAGCTGGTCGTCGTGGAGCGTCCGCTCCCTCCCCGCGAGGCGCGCGCCGAGCCACAGGTGCTCGCCCTGCTCGGAGCCGGGCAGCGTCTCCTCGTGCGTGCGGCAGGGGCGGCGCTCCCCCAGCTGGGCGCACATCGCGTCGACGGCGTCCTGGGCCATGCGACGAAACGTCGTCAGCTTGCCCCCGGTGATCGTCAGGAAGCGCCCCACTCCGTCGCGCGCGGCGTGGTCGAGGAGCGCGTGCGAGCGGCTCACGTCGCGCGTGCTGGCGACCTCCTCCTTGTCGTCCTTGAACAAAGGCCGGACGCCGGCCCACACCCTCAGGGCGCGCGCCGCTCGGAAGCCCGGTACGAGCCTCTCGCCGTCGTCGAGCATCTCGTCGACCTCGGCTTGGGTGACGGGAAGGTCGTCGGGGTCCGCGACGCGGATGTCGGTCGTCCCGATCACGCTGACCGTGCGGATCGGCACGATGATGTCTCCGTCGGCCGGCATCGTGCAGCGGTTGACCACCGTATGGACGAGCCGGTGGTTCATCGCGATCATGATGCCCTTGCCCGGCAGGATCGTGATCCCCCCGCAGCCGGCGAGCTCGACCAGCTGCGCGGCCCACGCCCCGGACGCGTTGATCACGAAGCGAGCGCGGACCTCGACGTCGCTGCCATCGAGCTCGTTGCGGAGGACGGCGCCGGTCACCTCGTCGCCGTCGCGGACGATCCCCGTGACCCGGTGATACGTGAGCACCCGCCCGCCCCGGTCCTGCACGGAGCGGGCGCAAGCCCACACGAGCTTCCACGAGTCGATCGCCGCGTCGGGAACGGTGAAGGCTCGTTCGATACGCGGGTTGAGCCGCGGCTCGATCGCGATGGCGTCGCCCACCGGGATCTCTTCGGCGGGGATGCCTGCCGCCGCGCAGCCGTCGAGGAACCGGTCCCCGTACGCGACGTCGTCGCCGGGGGTGGTAACGAACAACCCCCCGGTGTCCTCGATCGCGTCGGCCGCCACGCGACGCAACACGACGTTCTCCGCCCAGCACTCCCGGGCGGAGCGTGGGTCCTTGACGACATAGCGGGCGCCGGAATGCAGCAGCCCGTGGAAGCGGCCGCTCGTGCCCTCGGCGAGGTCCTTGCGGTCGACGAGGATCGTGTCGTAACCGCGCAGGGCGGCGTCGCGGGCGACGCCGGCGCCCGTGGCGCCTCCCCCGATCACGAGCACCTCTGTCTCCAGGCCGGCCATCACCCGCTCCGAGTATCGCGTGCGCCCCATCGCAGGGCGCATGCGATAGGCGCTCGGAGCGCCGGCCCCTACTCGACCCAGTCGAAGGTGCGGGTGACCGCCTTCTTCCACATCCGGTAGCCCTCTTCGCGCTGCGACTCGTCCATCTGAGGCTCCCACCGCTTGTCCTCGGACCAGTTCGCGCGGAGGTCGTCGAAGTCGTTCCAGAAGTCCACGGCGAACCCGGCCGCGTAGGCGGCGCCGAGCGCGGTGGTCTCAGCGATCTTGGGCCGGATCACGGGGACCCCGAGGATGTCCGCCTGGAACTGCATGAGCAGGTCGTTGACGACCATGCCGCCGTCGACCTTGAGCGACTCGAGCGTGACCCCGGAGTCGGCGTTCATCGCGTCCACGACCTCTTTGCTCTGCCACGCGGTCGCCTCCAGGACGGCGCGCGCGATATGTCCCGCGTTCACATAACGCGTGAGGCCTGCGATGACGCCGCGCGCGCTGCCCTTCCAGTAGGGAGCGAACAGTCCCGAGAAGGCGGGCACGAAGTAGCAGCCGCCGTTGTCGTCGACTGTACGGGCGAGCTCCTCCACCTCGGAGGAGGACCCGATCATCTTCAGGTTGTCGCGCAGCCACTGGACGAGGGCGCCCGTGATGGCGATCGAGCCCTCGAGGCAGTAGACGGCGTCCTGGTCTCCGATCTTGTACCCGAGCGTCGTGAGAAGGCCGCTCTTCGACTGGACGAGCTCGGTGCCGGTGTTGAGCAGGAGGAAGTTGCCGGTGCCGTAGGTGTTCTTCGCCTCGCCGACGGAGTAGCAGGTCTGTCCGAAGACCGCGGCCTGCTGGTCCCCGAGGTCGCCGGCAACGGGGATGCCCTGCAGGCTGCCGCGTGCCTCGCCGTAGACCTCGCTCGACGCGCGCACCTCCGGGAGCATCGCGCGTGGGATCCCGAGGGCACCCAAGATGCTGTCGTCCCAATCAAGCGTCTCGAGGTCCATGAGCAGCGTCCGGCTCGCATTGGTCACGTCGGTGATGTGGACGCCGCCGTCCGGGCCCCCCGTGAGGTTCCAGATGACCCAGGTGTCGACGTTGCCGAAAACGACGTCGCCGTTCTCGGCCCTCTCGCGGACCCCGTCGACGTTGTCGAGGATCCACTTGACCTTGGGGCCCGAGAAGTAGGTGGCCAGGGGCAGCCCCGTCTGCTTGCGGAAGCGGTCCTGGCCTCCGTCCTGAGCCAGCTCGTCGCAGATCCTGTCGGTGCGCGTGTCCTGCCACACGACCGCGTTGTGGACGGGCTCCCCCGTCGTCTTGTCCCACACCACCGCGGTCTCGCGCTGGTTCGTGATGCCGACCGCGGCGAGGTCGCTCGCCTGGAGACCGGCCTTGTCGAGAGCTCCGGAGATCACCTCCTGGGAGCGGGTCCAGATCTCCTTCGCGTCGTGCTCGACCCAGCCCGGCTTGGGATAGATCTGCTCGTGCTCCTTCTGATCGATGCCCGCCACCTCGCCCGAGTGATCGAAGATCATGAAGCGCGTGCTCGTGGTGCCCTGGTCCAACGCCCCCACGTAGTCGGCCATGTCGCCTCCTTCCCCGGCGTTTCCGCCGGCTACGAGCTCCCCTTCGCCAACGTCTCCGTCGCACACTCGACCAGCAGATGAGATGAGGTCGCGCCGGGGTCCTGGTGGCCCGCGCTCCTCTCCCCGAGATAGCTCGCCCTGCCCTTGCGGGCCACGAGCGGGATCGTCGCCTCCATCCCCTCGCGCGCGGCCTCCTCGGCCCGCCGGAGCGCGTCCGGCCACGACGTACCCTGCCCGACCGCTTCCTTCAGAGCCTCGGCCGCGGGCAGGAGCGCGTCGAGCATCGTCTTGTCGCCGCGAGCCGCCTTCCCGCGCGCCACCACGCCGTTCACACCGGCCTCGAAGGCCGTTGCGAACCCCTCCGGGGACAGCTCGCTCTCGCCCCCCGCCGCGCTCCCCATCTGCATGAACAGCGACCCGTAGAGCGGCCCCCCCGCGCCCCCGACCTTGGATACGAGCGCCATGCCCACCGTCTTGAACACCGTGCCCACGTCCGCGGCCGCGCTGCCGGCGAGCTTGTCCACCGCGGCTTTCATCCCCCGGTCCATGTTCGTACCGTGGTCGCCGTCGCCGATGGCGGAATCGAGCTTCGTGAGCGCCTGCTTGTTGGTCGCGATCGCGTCCGCCCACGCCCGCACCCACGCCGAGGCGGATTCGACGCTCACCCCCACGTGCCCGCCCGGGTCCGCCTCACGCACCCCACCTCAGCCCGGGCGTCACCACGGGCGCGTCCCACAGCCTCGTGAGCTCGTCGTCGAGCTTGAGCAGCGTGATCGAGCAGCCGGCCATCTCGAGCGAGGTGATGTAGGGCCCGATCAGGTTCCGGGCGATCCGGACACCCCTGCCGTCGAGCAGCTTGCGCAGCTCGTTGTACACGATGTAGAGCTCGATCAGCGGTGTGCCGCCCATGCCGTTGACGAACGCGAGAACCTCGTCGCCCTCCGATAGGTCGAGGTCGTCTACCACCGGTCCCGCCAGCCTCTCGACGACGCGCGCCGCGGGCTCGAGCGGCATGCGCTCACGTCCCGGCTCGCCGTGGATGCCGATGCCGATCTCCATCTCGTCGTCGCCGAGCTCGAAGGTGGGTTCGCCGGCGGACGGGACCGTGCAGGACGTCAGCGCCATCCCCATGCTCCGTCCCGCGCCGTTGACCCGGCGGCAGAGGTCGGCGACCTCGTGAAGGGAGCGCTTGTCCTCCGCCGCGGCCCCGCAGATCTTCTCCGCCAGCACCGTCGTTCCGACGCCCCTCCGGCCCGCGGTGTAGAGGCTGTCCTGGACCGCGACGTCGTCGTCGATCACGACCGCCTCCACCTCGATGCCCTCGTCCTTGGCCAGGTCCGCAGCCATCTCGAAGTTGAGGACGTCGCCGGTGTAGTTCTTGACGATGTGCAGGACGCCCTCGCCGCCGTTGACGGCCTTGGTCGCTTCGAGCATCTGGTCGGGGGTCGGCGAGGTGAACACCTCACCGGGGCAGGCGGCATCCAGCATCCCGCGTCCCACGAAACCGCCGTGCATCGGCTCGTGGCCCGATCCGCCTCCGGACACGATCCCCACCTTGCCCGCGACGGGTGCATCGGCGCGCGCGATGTAGGCGGGATCGAGCGACACCCTGACCGCGTCCCCGTGGGCTGCAGCGATCCCCTCGAGCTCCTCCCTGACGACGTCGTCCGGCTCGTTGATGAGCTTCTTCATGTCCCCCCCTTGTTCCCCACGACTCCGCCGGCTAGGGCCACAGGACGTCGAACAGCAGCGCGCCCACGATGCCTCCGATGAGCGGCCCCACGACGGGAACCCAGGCATACTCCCAGTCGGAGCTCCCCTTGCCCGCGATGGGGAGCACCGCGTGCGCGATGCGGGGGCCGAGGTCGCGCGCCGGGTTGATCGCGTAGCCCGTCGGACCTCCGAGCGAGAGGCCGATGCCGACGACGAGGAATCCCACCAGCAGGGGCACGAGCCCGCTGTTGATCGTCGCCTCGTTGGTGCCCTCGTTGATGATCCCGAGTACGCCGAGCACCAGCACCGCGGTGCCGATGACCTCGCAGACGACGTTCGCCGGGAAGCGCCGGATCGCGGGGCCCGTAGAGAAGACCGCGAGCTTGAGGCCGGGGTCCTCCGTGTCCTCCCAGTGGGGGAGGTAGGCGGCCCACACGAGCACCGCGCCGATGAACGCACCCACGAACTGCCCCGCGATGTACAGCGGCGCGTCGGCCCACTCGATCACTCCGACCGAGGCGAAGCCGACCGTGACTGCGGGGTTGAGATGCGCGCCGCTGAACCCGCCCACCGCGAAAACGGCCATCGCGACACCGATCCCCCACCCGAAGGTGATCACGATCCAACCGGCGTTCTGCGCCTTCGACCTGTTCAGGAGGACGCCTGCGACGACGCCGTCCCCGAGCAGGATGAGGATGGCCGTGCCGACCAGCTCGGCCGTGAAGATGCTCATGACCACCTCCCCTAGTCGCGCTGCGCCGCCGCAGCGCACGAGCAACCCCCGCGAACACAAACGCTCGATGGATCGAAAGTCAATGGGGCTCGCGCAAGGTCAGTCGGGCGCGCCCTCCGCGCTGCGACGACGCATCGCCGCGAGCGATCCCTCGAGGCGTTCCGTCAGCGCCCGGTGGTCCTCGTCGGGCGCCGCCCTCAGCGGCGCGCCGATGCGCACGACGATCGGGTGGTGCCGCGGCCACGGCCGCCCGGGGGGCATGGACGCGTGCGAGCCCCAGACGTGGATCGGCACCAGCGCGACGCCATGGTCAACGGCGAGGCGGGCCGCGCCGGAGCGCAGCCTTCCCATGCCCCCGTCGCGCGACCGCGTCCCCTCGGGATACAGCAGCAGGTTCCATCTCTCGCCCAGGACCTGGTTGAGGCGCTGCGCGGACGCGCGCGAGAGCCCACCTTTCCGGTCGACGGGGATGGTCCCGAACGCGAGCGTCACGAGCCGCGCCAGGAACGCGTTGCGATAGAAGTAGTCGGCCGCAGCCACGACCGCCGTGCGGCGCCGCCACGGAGGGGGGAGCGCGCCGAGGATCACCGGCGTGTCGAGATGGCTGGAGTGGTTCGCGGCGAAGATGACAGGGGCCTGCAGCCGGTCGAGGTGGTGGTCGCCCAAGACCCGGGGATCGGTGTAGTGGCGGATTATGGGACCGAGCACGAAGCAGAGGAACCCGTCGCGCACCGCCCGCGCGACGGGGCCGCGCGCCCACGAGACGTCGAAGCGGCTCCCCCCGGCCACCCCGGTCAGGCCGACTTCTCGAGCGGCCGGCGCCGGTCGGGGACGACCGGCTTGAGGCTCGCCACGAGCCGGCCGATCTCGGCGGTGATGCGCTCCCCCGACATCCGCCAGTCGTGCGGTGAGTCCGGGTCGCCCGCGACCTCCATCGGCGCGCCGATCCGCACGAGCACGTCCTGGCGCGGGCGCCAGCTGCTGCGGTACGGCCCTTTGGGCCAGATGTTGGCCGTGCCCCACACCGCGCACGGGATCAGCGGGGCGCCCGAGCGCAGGGCGAGACGCACGGTCCCCGAGCGAGCCGGCATCGGTTTGAGCTCGGGATCGGTGGTGACCGTCCCCTCGGGGAAGATGAGCACGACCTCCCCGCGCCCGAGCGCCGCGACGGCCCTGTCGAGCGCCTGCGACGCGCGCGCGGTGCCCCGCGCGACCTCGATCTGGCCGGTCGCTCGCAGCGCCCATCCCAGGAGCCGGTCCTCGAACAGCTCCGCCTTGGCGAGGAACCGGGGGCGCCGGCCCGCACGGTGGACGGCGTAGCCCATCGCGAGCGGGTCGAGGTAGGAGATGTGGTTGCAGGCGAGGATGGCGGGGCCGCGCCGGGGCACGTTCTCGGACCCCTCGATCGTCCAGCGGAACCAAAGGGACAGCAGGGGCACGACGACGCCCCCCACTCCGAGCACGTAGACGGGCTCGCGTCGCCGGGACAGCTCCCTCACCCCCTCGGTCGGCCACGCCGACGGGGATCCCGCCAAGCCCCGCGGCCGCCACATATCATAGGGACGTGGCCCCCGAGCGCCCCGGCGGTTGGCGGGCTGGTGGCAGGGCGAACCCACGTTCGATATAATGAGGCTGATGAGGAAACTGAGCGATCCCGAGGCCCACCGCGCCCGGACTGACCTCCTCGAGGGTCGGATCCCCGAGGACATGCAGGCGCGCTGCGCGTGGTGCCGCAACGTGCGCCCGGCGCGAACCGGTGCCTTCGTCTCCGTGAACGTTCCCGGGACGGGCCACACGAGCATGTTCAGGTGCGCGCAGTGCCAGGAGGAGCACGACAGCGCAGCCTGACCCCCGGACCCGCCGGCCCTAGAGTCGCGGGGTGGACGCGGGGCTTCTTCCCGTCAGAGGACCGGACGGCGCCAAGAGCCGTCTCGCCGCGCTCGGGCCCGACGCGCGCGCCCGCATCGTCGCGTTCCTTCTGGACCGGGCGCTGTCACTGTGCGGCGCCACGCCCGCCCTGCGCTGGTGGGTGCTGAGCGACGACCCGGGAGTGCTTCGCCGCGCCGCGGCGGCGGGCCTCGGCGCGCTCGAGGACGAGGCCCCGGGCCTGAACGCCGCGGTGGCGACGGCGCTGCGCCGCCTCGCGGCTGCCGGCGCCGCCTCGGCCACGATCCTTCCCGGCGACGTACCCCTCGCAACCTCCGACGACGTCGACGCGATCCTCGCGGCCGGCCGGCGGGCGCAGGTGGTCGTCGTCCCGTCGCGCGACGGAGGCACCAACGCCCTCCACCTGCGGCCACCGACGGCGCTCGACCCGGGCTTCGGTCCGGACAGCTGCACGCTGCACCTGAGGCGAGCGACCGCGCGCGGCCTTTCCGCGGAGCTCCTCAGGCTTCCCCGCCTGGAGCTCGACGTCGACAACCCGGACGACCTCGCCGCCCTGGACGTCGCCGGTCCCTCCCGCACCCGGAGGGACCTCGAGCAGCGACCGTCTTCCCCTCCGGCACCGGCCGCGGGCGCCTAGGCCTCGGACGCGCCCCCGTCGACCGCCGCCTGCACCCGCTGCGCCCGGTCGATGGCCGCCGCCTCGGCCCGCCCCGATAGCTCGTCCAGGCGCGCGGGAGTGGGGACCCGGGCGACACCTCCGCCCCCGAGCGCGAACGCCCCCACCAGGGCAGCACCTCCCAGGGCGGCGAGCACGATCGTCTCGGCGGGCGACGGCGGACGAGGCCTCTCGAGCGCGTCGGCGCGGCGCCCGTCGTCGAACCCCGCGACCCGCCCGAGCGAGTAGCCCGCCCACAGGAGCAGACCCGCGGCCATGCCGAGCAGGATGACCTGCACGATCCGCACGGTCCTCTTCTGTCGCCGCAGCGCGGGAGGCCCGCGGTGGGCGCCCCCAGCCATCGATCGCTTCACCGGGCCAACGATATTTCGGCGCCACGGTCCGCACATACAAGAAAGCCCCGGCTCGGCCGGGGCTTTGCTCGGGAGGGGTCCGTCAGCGCTTGCGGCTTCCCTGGACGTAGTCCTTGAAGCCGGCCCCCGGCTTGAATGCCGGCACCTTGGAAGCCTTTACCTTTATCTGCTCTCCCGTACGCGGGTTGCGCGCCGTGCGGGCGGACCGCTGACGGCGGGAGAAGGTCCCGAACCCGGGCACCGTTACTTTTTCGCCCTTCTTGACCTGCTTCTGGACCTGGTTGACGAACTCCTCGATCACGTTGCCGACGACGCGCTTGCTCTCGCCCGTCGCCGACGCAACCGTGTTGATCAGTTCGGACTTGTTCAAGCGTCACCTCCACCTAGGCTGCCGATGGAGTCACCATATCTCTCCGGCCGCCCGGCGCACCGGATTACGTGCCGGAAACCATTGTGCGCCTTGAGGTTCCGAGGTTCCGAGGTTCCGAGGTTCCGGGGTTCCGGGGTTCCGGGGTTGCGGGGTTCCGGGGTTGCGGCGTTCCGGGGTGCCGGGGTGCAGGGGTTCCACGGTTCCGCGGTTCCGCGGTTCAAAGTTCGGCGGTTCCGCTCACGAGGGCTCGTATCGGGCC
>DATADD010000102.1:0-1866 GCA_036258675.1 Actinomycetota bacterium
GGGTGCTCGTCGTCGCCCACGACGAAGTAGGCGGCGGACATCGAGAACGCCCTCGCCAGCGCGTCGCGGTCGGCGACGAACGAGAAGCCGCAGTCGAAGGGCACGTTGAGCCACTTGTGGCCGTCCGCGGTCACGGAGTCCGCGCGCTCGACGCCGCGCGCCAACGCCTCGCTCTGGGGCGACAGGCGCGCGAACAGCCCGAAGGCCCCGTCGACGTGGAGCCACGCGCCGTGCCGCTCGGCGAGGTCCGCCATCGCATCGATCGGATCGAAGTCGCCCGCGTTGACCTCGCCCGCGTTCGCAACCACTATGGCGGGCCCGTCGTGCGCCCGAAGGGCGCGCTCGCATGCCTCGAGGTCCACGCGCCCGGCGTCGTCTCGCGTCGCGCGCGTGACCGCGGCCCGCCCTATCCCGAGCATCGCGAGCGCCTTGCTCGCGCTCGCGTGGATGTAGCCGCTCGAGACGACCGCGATCGGGGGCGCGTTGGCGAGCCCCATCTCCTCGACGTCGAAGCCGGCCCTCCGGGCGCATCTGTGGCGCGCCGCCGCGAGGCCGACGAAGTTCGCCATCGTCGCCCCGGTCGTCAGGACGCCGCCCCACGCAGACGGGAGGTCGAACAGGTCGCGCAGCCACGACAGCGTCACCGCCTCGAGGCGGGCACCGAGAGGCGACGAGAGCCACAGGCCCACGTTCTGATCCAGGGTCGACGCGAGCCAGTCGGCGCCCAGCGCGGCGGGCGTGACGCCCCCGATCACGAAGTGGAAGAAGCGGGGACCGGCGGACTGCACCGCCTCCGAGGTGGCGGTGGCGATGAGGGCTTCGAGCGCGGCGCCCGCGCCCACGCCCCGCTCCGGGAGCGCGCCGTCGAGCGACGCCAGGTCGGCCCCCGCACCCGGGGCGCCCACCGGCATGCCGTCGAGCCCCTCGAGGTAGCGGGCCGCCTCGGTTGCCACGAGCTCGAGGACGCCGTTCGTCTCGGCGCGGTCGGGAACGCCCGTCGCGGTCATCGAACCTCCTTGCTCGCCGGCGGCGCCGGGATCCTAGAGCAGACCCCCTCCGCCGCCTCGGACTTTTCTTCGCGCTCCACCTGGCGGGAACACACGGACCGGCGCGACAGTCAAACTCTGCCAGACAGGGGCAGCCGGGAGGAGCGCGCAGACAAATGACCTACGAGATCAGGGTCGTCTTCCAGTCGTTCGAGGCGTACCGATCGGCGGTCGAGGGGCTCTACCGCGCCTTCGGCGTCGACCTCCCCGGGATGGCGATCGAGACGACCTCGAACGGCGCCCTCGAGGAGCCCACCGGCGCGGTGCTCCCCCGCGCCGTCGTCCCTCTCGACACCTTCCTCGCCGAGGACCCACTCGGGCTCGCCGACGAGCCGTACGTCTTCAACGTCGAGGACCGCACCCGCACCTGACCGGCGCGGCCGGCGCCCGGATCGCGCTGCGGCCTAGCGGCCGCGGGTGAAGGCCTCTTGGAACGCCTCCCTCGGGTGCTGCAGCGAGCCGAGCTGGACCACGTCGCGCCGGAAGAGGGCGGCCACGCTCCAGTCCAGGACGATCCGCACCTTGCGGCTCAGCGTGGGCACCATGAGGAGGTGGTACGAGCGGTGCAGGAACCACGCCGGGAAGCCCCGCAGGGAGACGCCGAGCACGCTGGCCACGCCCTTGTAGCGTCCGAGCGACGCGAGGCCACCCATGTTGCGGTACCGGAACGGCTCGAGCTCCTCGCCCCGGATCGTCGCCACGAGGTTGCGCGCCAGCCGGCGCGCTTGGCGGATCGCGTACTGCGCGGTCGGGGGGCACACCTTTCCCGTCACGAGGTCGGGCACGGCGGCGCAGTCGCCCGCCGCCCACACCCCCTCGG
>DATADD010000103.1:0-6727 GCA_036258675.1 Actinomycetota bacterium
ACCTCGAGCGTGAACACGTCGGGCCGCGCGTAGTGGCCCGCGGGATCGAACTGCTGGCGCGCGGCTCGAGCGCGCGCCACGTCGACCTCGGCCACCAGGATGCCCTCCCTCTCGGCGAGCGGCCCCGCGAGGACGTCCCCATCGGGCCCCACGATCGTCGAGAAACCGCGCGACATCCAGTCCTCCTCGCCCCCGTAGAGCTCCCTGCGCCCGGGAACGTCGTCCGGGACGTCCGAGCCGCGCAACAGGGGCGCGACCCCAACGAAGAAGGTGCGCCCCTCTTTGGCGATGTGCCTCAGCGTGGGCACCCACACGTCGCTGTTGTCCCATGTCGGCGCCAGGTTGAGGTCGATGCCGCTCGCGTAGAGCGCGGCGCGCGCGAGCGGCATGTAGTTCTCCCAGCAGATCAGCCCGCCCATGCGCCCGAAGGGGGTGTCGTAGACACGCAGGGTCGAGCCGTCCCCCATACCCCACACGAGCCGCTCGCCGCCCGTGGGCATCAGCTTTCGGTGCTTGCCGAGCACGCCCCCGTCGGCCCCGAGGAACAGCAGCGTGTTGTACAGCGTTGACCCGCCCGCGTCGCGCTCGTTGATGCCGATGGCCACGTATGCACCCGCCTCCGACGCGGCGCGGCCGAGCGCCTCCGTCGTGGCGCTCGGGACCACGACGGCGTTGTCGAGGAGGCGCCCGAAGAGCGCGCCGCCGTCGCTCCACGGAGGGGCCCGCCACACCCAGTCGGGGTAGGTCGGGATGAACGCCTCGGGAAAGACGATGAGACGAGCTCCCTGCGCGCCTGCTTCCGCGATCAGCTCGCACGCCTTGGCCGCGGTCGCGTCGCGGTCCAGGAACACCGGCGCGGCCTGCACTGCGGCAACGATCACCCGTTCGGGCCGTGTCATCGTCGCATCACCTCCCTGGAAGCCGGCACGGCGTTCTTGGAGATACCTCTCGGGAAGCCACGCGATCCTCCACGACCTCGGGCCGTCAGCCGCGCGACCCGGGGCGAGTCGACGGCGCGTCCCGGACGCTCTCCAGCGCCTTGGCGAGCTCGCGCTCGCGTCCGCGGACCGCCTCGAAGTAGCGCCGGCCGGCGAGGGGCTCGGGGAGGTGGTCCTGCGCCACCCACCCTCCGTGGTCGTGCGGGTAGCGATAGCCCCTGCCCGCGCCCACCGCGCGCGAGGCGGGCGAGTGGGCGTCGCGCAGGTGAGCCGGGACGGGGAGCGGCCCGCTCGCGCGCACTTCCTCCTCCGCGCTCCAGATCGCGACCGCGGACGCGTTCGACTTGGGCGCGAGGCAGAGGTAGACCACTGCCTGGGACAGATTGAGCTTCGCCTCCGGGAGCCCGACGAACTCGAGCGCGTGGTGTGCCGCGACAGCCACCGTCAGCGCGAGAGGATCCGCGTTCCCGACGTCCTCCGACGCGAAGATGACCATGCGGCGCGCGATGAACCTCGGGTCCTCGCCCGCGTCGAGCATGCGCGCGAGCCAGTAGACCGCGGCATCGGGATCGGAGCCTCTCATCGACTTTATGAAGGCACTGATGACGTCGTAGTGCCAGTCGCCGGCCTTGTCGTACGGCAGGGCGCGCCGCTGCAGGCCCTCCTCGGCGGCCTCGAGGTCGAGGCGGCCGCCGCGCGCGGTCGCCATGACCGCGGCGGCCTCGAGCGCGTTGAGCGCGGCGCGCGCGTCTCCGCCCGCTCCCGCGGCGATGTGATCCATGGCTTCGTCGTCGACCTCGAGGCCCATGGCGCCCAGACCCCGCTCGTCGTCCTCGAGGGCGCGCCGCAGGATGCCGCCGATCGTGGCCTCGTCGAGGGCCTCGAGACGGAACAGCAGGCTGCGCGACATCAGCGGCGAGTTGACCTCGAAGGACGGGTTCTCCGTCGTCGCCCCCACCAGCACGACCCAACCGTTCTCGACCGCCGGCAGGAGCGCGTCCTGCTGCGCCTTGTTGAAGCGGTGGATCTCGTCGAGGAACAGCACCGTGCGGTGGCCGTGGTGCGAAAGGCGTTCGCGCGCCGCGGCGATGACCTTGCGCACGTCCGCCACGCCCGCCGTAACGGCAGACATCGGCTCGAATCGGGCCTCCGTCGCGGTCGCGATGACGTTCGCGAGTGTCGTCTTGCCCGACCCGGCCGGCCCCCACAGGATGATCGAGGACAGCTCGCCGGACTCGATCAGCGTGCGCAGCGCCCGTCCGGGACCGAGGAGGTGCGTCTGGCCCGCGACCTCCTCGAGCGAGCGGGGGCGCATGCGGGCCGCGAGGGGCGCGTAGTCGTCGAAGCGGCTCTCGAGCGAGGCGTCGAACAGGTCCACGACCCCATGCTGCCACGACGCCCTCGAGGTCCGTCCCGGCGCAGGGATCCTTCGCTCAGGCGCCGCCCGAGCCCCGCCCCGGAGCGGTCGACCGCAGGTGCAGCACCTCGAGCTGGTCCCGCCCCACGGGAGCCGGGGCGCCGGTGAGCGGATCGCTCCCGCTCTGGGTCTTGGGGAACGCGATCACCTCGCGGATGTTCGGCGCCCCGGCCGCGAGCGCGACGAGGCGGTCGATCCCGGGTGCTATCCCCCCGTGCGGAGGCACCCCGTAACGGAACGCGTCGAGGAGAAATCCGAACTTCTCCTGCGCCTCCTCCCGTCCGATCCCCAGCGCGGCGAAGACCCGCTGCTGGACCTCGCGGTCGTGGATCCTGATGCTCCCGCTCGCGAGCTCCCAGCCGTTGAGCGTGATGTCGTACGCCTTCGACATCACCTTGCCCGGGTCGGTCTCGAGGAACTGCAGCGTGTCCTCCGTCACGCCGGTGAAGGGATGGTGGACGAAGTCCCACGCGGATCGCTCCTCGTCCCATTCGAACCACGGGAAGTCGGTGATCCACGCCCACCTCCACGCGTCCGGGTCGCTGGGGTCGGCCTCCGGAACGAGGCCGAAGCGAGCGGCCAGCCGCGGCCTCAGCCCGCCGAGGACCCGGTTCACCACCGCAGCGCGCGCGTCCGCCACGATGAGCACGAGATCGCCCTCGCGCGCTCCGGCGGCCCCCGGCAGCCGGCGACGCTCGTCGTCGGAGAGGAACCGCTCCACCGGCGACCTCATGCCGTCGGCGCCGACCGAGACCCACACGAGACCGCCGGCCCCGAGCGAGCGTGCCTCCTCGACGAGCTCGTCGAGCTGCTTGCGAGCGAGGCCGGCGCGTCCCGGGACCGTGATCGCTTTGATCGCGCCGCCCGCGTCGAGGACGGTGCGGAACACCCGCACGTCGGTCGCCGCGAACACGCCGCCGAGGTCGACCAGCTCGAGGCCGTAGCGCAGGTCGGGCTTGTCTGTCCCGAAGCGCTCGTCGGCCTCCGCCCACGTGAGTCTCGCGAAGGGAGCGACGTCGACCCCGAGCACCTCCTTCCACACCGACGTGAAGCAGCGCTCCGTGACGTCGAGCACGTCCTCGACGTCGACGAACGACATCTCCACGTCGAGCTGGGTGAAGTCGAGCTGGCGGTCGGCGCGCAGGTCCTCGTCGCGGAAGCAGCGGACGATCTGGTAATAGCGGTCGAGGCCGGCCACCATCAGGAGCTGCTTGAAGAGCTGGGGGGATTGCGGGAGGGCGTAGAAGGATCCGGGCTGCTGCCGTGCGGGCACGAGGAAATCGCGTGCCCCCTCGGGGGTCGCGCGCGTGAGCATCGGGGTCTCGACCTCGACGAATCCCTCTCGGTCGAAGAACCGCCTGATCGCCGACACGATCGCGTGACGAAGCTTGAGGTTCTCCTGCATCGGCTCCCGGCGCAGGTCGATGTAGCGATGCTTGAGCCGGAGGGCCTCGTCGACCTCGACCCGGTCGTCCACCTGGAACGGGGGGGTCTCGGCGCGCGAGAAAACCTCTAGGTCGGCCGCCTCCACCTCGACTTCGCCCGTGGCGAGCCGCGGGTTCGCGGTCCCCTCGGGGCGCGCTCGCACGACGCCCGCGACCCTCACGCAGAACTCGTTGCGCAGCTCCTGCGCTCGCTCGTGCAGCGCCTCGTCGTCGGTGACGTTGAACACGACCTGGACGCGCCCCGACGTGTCGCGCAGATCGATGAATGTGACGCCCCCGTGATCGCGACGGCTGTGGACCCAGCCGCACAGGGTCACGGCCGAGCCCGCGTCGTCGGCCCGCAGGTCGCCGCACCGGTGCGAGCGCATCACGGCTCCCAGCTCCGCTCGATGTCCGCCAGGGGGACCTCGACCTGCTCACCCGAGTCGAGGTCCTTGACCGTCGCCCGGCCGGTCTCGAGCTCTCTCGCCCCGAGGATGACGGCCCGGCGCGCCCCGCTCCGGATCGCATCCTTCATCTGGCCCTTGAGCCCTCGCCCCGCGAGGTCGAGGTCGGCGCCGATCCCGCGCGCCCGCAGCGAGGTCGCGACCCGGAACGCGGTGCGCGCGGCCTCTCCACCGAGCGCGACGACGTAGACGTCGACCCGGGTGCGGGGGTCCTGCGGCGACCGCCGCGCGAGGGCGAGCAGGATCCGCTCGAGCCCGAGGGCGAAGCCGATCCCCGGAAGGCGCGGGCCCCCCAGCAGCTCGGCGAGGCCGTCGTAGCGCCCCCCGCCCCCGACCGCGTCCTGGGACCCGAGCCCCGCGGCCGAGATCTCGAACGCCGTGCGGGAGTAGTAGTCCAGCCCCCTCACGAGGCGCGGGTCGACCGCGTGCGCCACGCCCGCGTCGTCGAGCGCCGCGCGCACGGAGTCGAAGTGCTCCCGGCATTCTCCGCAGAGGTGATCGGATATCAACGGCGCCCGCTCCAGCGCTGCCATCGTGGCGGGCGCCTTGGAGTCGAACGCGCGCAGCGGGTTCGTTGCGGCGCGCGTCCGGTCCTCGGGTGCGAGCCGCTCGGCGTTGCCCTCGAGGAACTCCACCAGCACCTTGAGGTACCCCCTCCGGCAGGTGTCGTCCGGGTGGCCCACCGAGTTGACGGCGAGCGCGGGAGCGACGCCCGCGTCGGCGAGGAAGCGCATGCCCACCTCGATCACCTCGGCATCGGCCAGGGGCGCCTCTGTGCCGATGCACTCGATGCCGAGCTGGACGAACTGACGGTGGCGGCCCCGCTGAGGCCTCTCCTGGCGGAACATGGCCGACGCGTACGACAGCTTGACGGGCAGCGGCCCCCGGTGCAGCCCATGCTCGAGCACGGCGCGCACCACCGGAGCGGTGCCCTCGGGGCGGAGCGTGAGAGAGCGCCCAGCCCGGTCCCGGAACGTGTACATCTGCTTCTCGACGACCTCGCTCGCCTCCCCCACGCCCCGCTCGAAGACCTCCGTGTGCTCGAACGCGGGGGTTTCGATCGGCGCGTATCCCGCCCGGGCGAAGGAGTCCAGTCCGAGGCGAACGACGTCCTGCCACCGCCACGACTGGGGCGGAAGGACGTCCAGGGTGCCGCGCGGCGCTCGCACGGTCCGGGGGTCGATCACTGCTCCTCCATATCGCTCGCTCCGGCTCCCTCCGGAGGCGGGGTCATCCTACGGGCCGGGCCGGGCGGCTCCCTGTGGTGGAATAGGCGGCGCAGCGGGAAAGGGAGGTGCGATGCCGCAGGCACGTACGGAGCCGCGCGCCGCGCTCGAGGAGATCGCCGCGCGCATCCGGCGCCACATCATCACGTCGACCACCGAGGCGGGCTCGGGCCACCCTTCGACGTCGCTGTCGATGGTCGAGGTTCTCGTCGCCCTCTACTTCGGCGGCATCCTGCGCTACGACCCCGCCGCGCCCTCCGACCCCGACCGTGACCGCTTCATCCTCTCCAAGGGACACGGGGCGCCGGGCCTCTACGCCGTGCTCGCCGAGGCGGGCTACCTTCCCGTGGAGGAGCTCGCCACGCTGCGCAAGCTCGGGTCCCGGCTGGAGGGGCACCCCAACATGAATCGGCTGCCGGGCGTCGAGGCGTCCACCGGATCGCTCGGCCAAGGGCTCTCGATCGGCATCGGCCACGCGCTCGCCGCCCGCCTCGACGGGCGCGGCTACCGCGTCTACGTCATGGTGGGCGACGGAGAGGCCGAGGAGGGCCAGGTGTGGGAGGCGGTGATGTTCGCGGGCAACGCGGAGCTCGACAACCTGACCCTGATCGTCGACCGCAACGGCTATCAGCAGACGGCGGCCGTGGACGAGATCCAGCCGCTCGACCCCCTCGACGTCAAGCTCAGCGCCTTCGGGTGGGAGGTCAAGACGGTCGACGGCCATGGCTTGGACGACGTGATCGCGGGTCTGGAGTGGGCGCGGGGCGCGCGCGGCGCGCCGCAGGCGATCATCGCCCGCACCGTCAAGGGCAAGGGTGTGTCGCTGCTCGAATCCCGCCCGGACAAGTGGCACGGCAAGCCGCTGCCCCCCGAGGAGGCCGCCGCCGCGCTCGCCGAGCTCGGAGGCAGCGCGTGAGCCTCGGGATCGAACGGCTCTCCCTCGAGGACGGGCCCTCCACGCGCGAGGCATTCGGGGACGCCCTGCTCTCGTCCGGCGCCGACGAGCGCATCGTCGTGCTCGACGGCGACGTGCACAACTCGACCTACACGGGAAAGTTCAAGGAGCGATACCCGGAGCGCTTCGTCAATGTCGGCATCGCCGAGTCCAACCTCATCGGGATCTCGGCGGGGCTCGCCGCCTGCGGCAAGATCCCGGTGGCGGCCTCGTTCGCCACCTTTCTGCTGTCCAACGCGTTCGACCAGATCCGGATGGGGATCGCCTTCCCCAACCTGAACGTGAAGCTCGTGGGAACGC
>DATADD010000104.1:0-8601 GCA_036258675.1 Actinomycetota bacterium
CCGGCAAGTCGACGCTGTTCGCGGCGCTGACGCGCTCCGGTGCCGCCGGGGGCCGCGCGCACCAGGCCGTCGTCGAGGTGCCGGACGAGCGGCTCGAGGTCCTCGCTCGCATCGAGCGATCGCGGCGGGTCGTGCCGGCCAAGGTCCGCTTCGTCGACGTCCCGGGAGGGCTCAGCGCGCAGGCTCTCGGCCATCACCGCCAAGCCGACGCGCTCTGCGTCGTCGTGCGCGCCCACGGCGACGGGGACCCGGCCGGCGAGCTGGCGAACGTGCGGGCCGAGCTGCTCCTGAACGATCTCGCAACGGTCGAGAGCGCCCTCGCCAAGGCCGCCAAGGCCGCCAAGGGCGGGGGCGCCCCGCCGGGCCAGCTCGAGGCGATCCGGCGAGCCTTCGAGCTTCTCGACGCCGAGGTGCCGCTCGTCGACGCCGGCCTCGACGAGCGGGCCCGGGCGCAGCTCGCGGGCTTCGGGCTCCTGACGCTCAAGCCGTCGGTCGTCGTGGCCAACGTGGCCGAGGGCGCCACCGCCGCGGACGGACTCCCCGAGGGGGCGATAGCGATCAGCGCGGCCCTCGAGGCCGAGGTCGCGGGCATGGGCGCGGAGGAGGCGGCCGAGCTCCTCGCCGGCTTCGGCGTCCCCGAGCCGGGGCTGAGCCGGGTCGTCTCCGCCTGCTACCGAGCTCTCGACCTCGTGACCTTCCTAACGACGGGCGAGGACGAGACGCGCGCGTGGGAGGTGCCCCGCGGAGCGACGGCGCCGCGCGCCGCCGGGGTCATCCACTCCGATCTCGAACGAGGATTCATCCGGGCCGAGGTCGTGACCTACGACGACCTTGTCGAGGCGGGGTCGTGGGACGCGGCCAAGGCGGCCGGACGCATGCGCGTCGAGGGCAAGGACTACGTCGTGAAGGAGGGCGACGTCCTCCACATCCGCTTCGCGGTGTGAACCCGGGGGCCGCCCGCCGAGCACGCCGCTACCGCGGGGTAGCGTCGAGCCGATGCTGCTCGGAGCCCACGTCCCGTCGGAGGCGCCCCTCGCGGCCGCGGAGCTCGTCGAGGCGGAGTGCCTGCAGATGTTCGTCGGGCCGCCGCAGTCGTGGAGGAAGCCGCCGCCGCGCGAGGACGCCGAGGAGCTGCGCGCCTCGCCGCTCCCGCTCTACGTCCACGCTCCGTACCTCATCAACGTGGCATCGCCGAACAACCGCGTCCGCATCCCGTCGCGCAAGATCCTGCACGACACGCTGGAGGCGGCCGCCGCGGTGGACGCAGCCGCCGTGATCGTGCACGCGGGGCACGCCGAGGACGGCGTCGAACGGGGCTTCCGGCGGTGGTGGAAGGTGTTCGAGGAGCTCGGCGACCGGGAGCACACGCCGATCCTCATCGAGAACACCGCCGGGGGCACGAACGCGATGGCGCGCCGGGTCGACGACCTCGCCCGCCTGTGGGAGCACCTCGCCGGGTTCGAGGTCGGCTTCTGCTTCGACACGTGCCACGCGCACGCGGCCGGGGAGGACCTGTCCGACGTGGTCGAGAGGGTCCGCGCGGCGACGGGGCGGATCGACGTCCTCCACGCCAACGACTCGAGGGACCCGCCCGGCACGGGGGCGGACCGCCACGCCAACTTCACCGACGGTCACATGGACGACAAGGAGATCCTCGAGATGGTGGCGGCATCCGGCGCGCCGGTCGTGATCTGCGAGACCCCGTGGCCGGGCATCGCACACGACATGGAGTGGCTGCGCGCCAACCTCTGAGCCGGCACGGAGGGCGCGGGCCCCCGGCTTACAGGGCGAGCAGCTCCCTCAGGCGCTCCACGTGTCCGCGGGCCTTCACGTCGTACAGCGCGCTCTCGATCCTGCCCTCTTCGTCGATCACGAACGTGCAGCGCCGAAGGTCGAGCGGGATGTCCCCGTAGCGGCCGGGCTCCTCTCGCACCACGCCGAAGGCCTCCGCGGCGGCGAAGTCGGCGTCGACGAGGAGCGGGAATCCGAGCCCGTACCTGCGGGCGAAGGCCCGGTGGGAGTCGGCGCCCTGGGGGCTCACCCCCAGCACGATGTAGCCGGCGGCGTCGAAGTCTCGCTGCGCGTCGCGGAAGTCGCACGCCTGCGCTGTGCACCCCGGCGTGTCGTCGGCCGGATAGAAGTAGAGGATCACCTTCGAGCCCCGCAGCCCGGACAGGGTCCACATCCGGCCGTCCGCGTCGGGCAGGCAGAGAGCGGGCGCCGGGTCGCCCGGCCGCAGCCGCGTCACCCCGCCAGCCGGGGCCGCACCTCGAGCAAGGACTCCTGGATCCACCCCAGCCAGTGCAGGACGGCGAGGGCGTGGGCGTCGGGGTCGTCCTCGTCGAGGGGGGCCGACATCGTGGCCTCGTCGACGTCGAGTCTCGTCCCGAGGGCGAGCCGCATGTCGTTGAGCGAGGTCAGCCACGCGTCGGCGTCCTCCCCCGACAGCGTCACCACGCCGTCCCCGGCTCCGAGGGTCTCCTCGAGGCGGTCGAGGGCGCGCAGCTTGCCCCGCTCGAGCTCGTCGCCGACGAGCTCGGAGTAGGCCCGCTCCTCGTCCGGGTCCTCGTGGGCCCGGGGGAAGAGGCGGGCGCGCGCGGCATCGGTCTCGTCGCCCTCCAGGAGCAGGCCCCGCATCTCGGCCGCGAGCCGGCGCAGGAGGACCCTTTCCTCGGGCTCGAGCCGGGCCGCGATCGTGGCGTCGTCGCGCCGCGCGAAGCCGGGCACTCGGTCAGTCGCTCCGGGCGATCGTGGCCCACAGCCCGTGCGCGTGGAGGCGGAAGCAATCGAGCTCCGCCTTCTCCCGAGGGCCGCTCGCGACGACGGAGCGACCCTCGTTGTGCACCTGGAGCATGAGCTTGGTCGCCTTCGGGCGCGAGTACCCGAACAGCTTTTGGAGCACCCAGGTGACGTAGGACATAAGGTTGATGGGGTCGTTCCAGACGATCACGAGCCAGGGCCGGTCCGCCGCCAGGTCCGCCCCGGCGTCCCGCTCGTCCAGCCTCTCGGGGGCGACAGACGTCACCCCGCGAGCCTAACGTCGCCCTGGTCCCCAGGAATTGCCAGCAGGGGATCGGCGCGCAGGGGTAACGCGGGGAGAGAGTGCCGAGTCTGAACGGGGTAAGGCTCGACGAACGGCTGGGTACCGAAGTCACCAGGAGAAGGGGATCGCGCATCGCATGCAGGCTCGCGCGCTAGACATGGACGTCCTCGGGGAGGCGGACGACAAGACGCTCGCCGCTCACGCGCCCGAGAACTTCGAGGCGTTCGCCGAGCTGTACCGCCGCTACCTCTGTCCCGTCTACCGGTTCATGCGGTCCCAGGTGGGAGACGAGGCGACCGCGGAGGACCTCACCGCGCACGTCTTCTTCAAGGCGCTGTCCTCGGCGTCCTCCTACAGGGCAGAGGGGTCGTACTCGTCCTGGATCTTTCGCATCGCGCACAACTCCCTGTCGACGTGGCGGCAGCGCGCGGGCCGGGACGCGGTCGTCACCGAGGAGATACCCGACGGCGTCGACCCCACGCCGTCGCCCGCCTCGCAGGTGATCGTCGGGGAGGAGCGCGGGCTCGTGTGGGAGACGGTCGCCGCCCTGCCCCCCGCGCAGCGGGAGGTCGTCGCGCTCCGCTACATCGAGGATTTCTCGATCGAGGAAGTGGCCACCATCACTCGGAGGAGCCGTGGAGCGGTGCGCATCCTGTTGCACAGGGCGCGGACCCGCTTGCGCAAGGCACTGGACGGAAAGGACATCGGATGACTGCTTCACTCGACTCGGCGATCCACGTCGCCCTGTCGACCATCTGGCCCCGCCCCGGGTTCGCGGAGAGCCTGCTCGAGGCGCTTCGGGAGGCGTCGCTGTCTCCCCTCGGGGTCGTCGAGGCCGCCGAGGTGGACGGACACGGCCGGTGGCTCGTGGCGGCGGGCGCGGCGGGCGCGGCCGGGGTCGCCGGGGTGGCGGTGTTCGGCGTCCGACGGCGCCTGAAGCGAGGCAGCGCGGCATGATCGTCGGCCTCTTCCCCGGCCAGGGCATACCCGCGCGCACCGTCCTCGAGGCCCTGCCCTCGGACGACCCGCTCTTGGCGTCGGCCCGCGACGTCCTCGGCTACGACCTCCGCCGGAAAGTCGAGATCGCTGCCCGCCGCAAGGGCGCGATGCTGCCGACCTCTCTCGCGCAGCCGGCGATATTCACCGCGTCGCTGATCTCGTTTCGGCGCGCCGAGGCGAACGGACGCACGTTCGACTGCTTCGTCGGCCACAGCCTGGGCGAGTACTCCGCGCTCGTGGCGGCCGGCGCGCTCGGGTTCGAGCACGCGCTGCGATGTGTCGCGGTGCGCGCCGAGGCGATGCAGACGGCATCGCGCGCCAGCCACGGCGGCATGGCGGCGATCCTCGGCCTCGACCTCGACGTCGTCGAGGGACTCGCGCGCGCGTCCGGGGCCGAGGTGGCGAACGACAACGCTCCCGGCCAGGCCGTGATCGCCGGACCGGAGGACCGTCTCGCCGAGGCCGCGGCCATGGCGCGCTCGCGCGGCGGACGCTCCGTGCTGCTCGAGGTCTCCGGACCCTTTCACACCGCGGCCATGGCGCCCGCGCGCCCGATGCTGTCGCGCGCCCTCGAGAAGGCGGACATCGGGGCGCCGCGCGTCCCCGTGGTGGCGAACGTGACCGCGCGGCCGCACGGGCAGGCGCATGAGATCGCCGCCCTGCTCGTCGACCAGCTCTGCGAGCGCGTGCGGTTCCGCGAGTCCCTCGAGTGGCTGTGGGAGGCCGGCGCGCGCGAGCACGAGGACCTCGGTCCCGGCCGCGTGGTCGCCGGTCTCGCCCAGCGGACCTTCGCCCGGATGCGATCGGAGGAGGTCGAGGTCCATGTCTGAGGCGACCGCAGCCCCTCCGCACACCGACGTCGCCGGTCCCGAGATCATGGTCATACCCGAGCGCGTCGTGGTCGCCCCGTGCTCGGGACGATTCCTCCCACTGCCGCCAGAGGTCTTCACGAGCGAAGGAGAATGGGTCGAACCCGGACAAGCCGTCGCCGAGGTGCACCGTGGACCCAGTAGGGTCGAGGTCCGGTCGCCGTTCCGGGGCTGGGTGATGGGCATGCTGGCGCTGCCCGGACAGCCCGTGCGGGAGGGTGAGGCTTTGTTCTGGGTTCGGAGCTGTTGATGGGTGCGGCCCTGACCGGTTGGGGGGTCGCCCTTCCCGAGAAGGAGCTCACCAACCGAGAGCTCGCCCCGCGCCTCGGTCTCACGGAAGAGTGGATCTTCGAGCGCACGGGCATCGAGTCTCGCCGCATCGTGGGCCCCGGCGAGACGACCGTGACGCTCGCCACGGCCGCGGGCCGGGCGGCCCTGCAGCACGCGGGCGTGGACCCCGACGCGGTCGACGTCGTGCTGCTCGCCACCTGTACACCCGACCACAAGATGCCCGCGTCGGCTTCGCTCGTTCAGCATGCCCTCGGTGCCTCGAACGCGGGCGCATTCGACGTCAACGCCGCGTGCTCCGGCTTCGTCTACGCCCTCGCTCAGGCCGCGGCGCTGATCGAGGCCGGCACCGCCCGGCGCACCCTGGTGATCGGCTCGGATGTGCTCACCACGGTCACGGACTACAACGACCCCAAGAGCTGCGTGATCTTCGGCGACGGCGCGGGGGCGACGCTGCTCGAGCAGACGGAGGGGCCGACGCGGCTCGGTCATTTCCAGCTGGGCTCCGACGGCTCCGAGCCGGAGCTGCTGTGGATCCCGAACGAGACCGGCGTCATCCACATGAAGGGGCGAGAGGTCTACCGGCGCGCCGTCGAGGGTATGACGCGCTCGGTGCGCGACGTGTTGGAGGGCGCGGGCCTGGCGGTCGACGACGTGGACCTGCTCGTCGCGCATCAGGCGAACGCGCGCATCCTCGAGGCGGTCGCCGGCCGCCTCGGGCTCTCTCGCGAGCGCGTCGCGCTCAATATCGCGAGCGTCGGCAACACGTCCGCGGCCTCGATCCCCATAGCCCTGCACGAGGCGGTGGCCTCGGGCCAGCTGCACGACGACGACATCGTCGTGCTGACCACCTTCGGGGCGGGGTTCACGTGGGCCACCGGCGTGCTGCGATGGGGTCCCGGACGCGCCTCGGGGACCGCCGACGAGCTGTCCGCCCGAAAGGACGCCGAGATGGCCCTCGCCGGAGGCCACGGTGCCTGACCGCGTCGCACTCGTCACCGGGGCGTCGCGCGGGATAGGCCGCGCCATCTCCGTCGCGCTCGCACAAGCGGGGCACCCCGTCGCGGTCAATTACATGACGCGCGGCGACGACGCCAAGGAGACACTCGCGCTCGTCGAGGACGCGGGGGGCGAGGGGGTCGTCGTGCGCGCCGACGTCGGCGATCCCAAGGACATCCAGCGCGCCTTCGCGGAGGTCGAGGAGGCGCTGGGCGCGGTCCAGGTGCTCGTCAACAACGCGGGGGTCCGGGCGGACGGCCTCATGTTGAGCATGTCGGACGAGTCGTGGGAAGACGTGCTCCGGGTCAACCTTTCGGGGACGTTCTACTGTTGCAGGCGCGCCCTGAAGTCCATGCTCCGTGCGCGCTGGGGACGCATCGTCAACATCTCGTCGGTCGCCGGCCTGCGGGCGAGCCCGGGGCAGGTCAATTACTCGGCAGCGAAGGCGGGTGTGATCGGCCTCACCAAGACGCTCGCCAAGGAGGTCGCCAGCAAGGGCATCACCGTGAACGCGGTCGCGCCCGGCCTCATCGAGACGGAGCTGGTAACCGACATCGCCGGCGACCGTCTCGACAAGTGGATCGACGAGATACCCGTGCGGCGGCGTGGCACGCCGGAAGAGATCGCTCACACGGTCAGGTTCCTGTGTTCGGAAGAAGCCGCCTACGTGACCGGCGGCGTGTTCGTGACGGACGGGGGGCTCACCTCCTAGAGGAAAGGAGCAACGATGGAAAGGCGCGAAGAGGTTCTCGATGCGATCAAGGAGCACCTGTCCCAGCGCGGCATCGAGGCCAACGAGGTCAGCGAGCAGTCGGACCTGCAGAAGGACCTCGGGCTCGACTCGCTGGACACGGTGGAGCTCACGCTGGGGCTCGAGGAGCGCTTCGGGATCGAGATCCCCGATACCGAGCTCGAGGGCGTCGGAACGGTGGGGGATGCGGTGACCCTGATCGAGAAGAAGATGTCCGTAGGCACATGAACGAGGTAGTCATCACGGGCCTCGGGCTCGTGACCCCGATCGGGACGGGGCGCGCCGGCTTCTGGGAGGCGCTGCTGGCCGGCCGCTCCGGGGCGGCCGAGATCCAGGGGTTCGACCCGTCGGCGCTCTCCGTTCGCATCGCCTGCGAGATCCCCGACTTCGACCCCTCCACGTACATGTCGCCGCGCGAGGCCGGGCGCATGGACCGCTTCACGCAGCTCGCGGTCGCGGCGGCGGACCTCGCGTGGGCGGAGGCGGAGTGCTCCAACCTGCCCGCGCCCGAAGCCACAGGGGTCGTGATCGGCTCCGGCATCGGGGGCCTGTCCACGATCGAGCGAGAGCACGACGTGTTCCGGGACAGCGGTCCTCGGCGGGTCAGCCCCTTCATGGTCCCGAAGCTCATGCCCAACGCCGCCGCGGGGGCGGTCGCGATGAAGTTCGGGCTCCACGGGCCCAACTTCGCGGTCGCGTCCGCGTGCGCCACCGGCGCGCACGCGGTCGGAGAGGCCTATCGCTGCATCAAGCACGGCCTCGCCGACGTCATGCTGGCGGGCGGGAGCGAGGCGGCGATAACCCCCCTCGCCGTGTCCGCGTTCGCGCGCATGGGCGCGCTGTCTCGCCGCAACGACGAGCCCGAGCTCGCCAGCCGGCCCTTCGATGCCGGCCGCGACGGGTTCGTGTGCGCGGAGGGCGCCGGCGTGCTGGTCCTCGAGAGCCGCGAGCACGCCGAGCGGAGGGACGCCCCCGTCATCGCGCGCGTGGCCGGCTACGGAGCGTCGGCCGACGCTCACCACGTCACCCAACCGGACCCCGCCGGCCACGGGGCGACGCTTGCCATGCGCGCCGCGCTCGCGGACGCCGGCGCGACGCCGGACATGGTCGACTACATCAACGCCCACGGGACGTCGACGCCGTTCAACGACCGGGTCGAAACGATCGCGATCAAAGAGGCGCTCGGGGTCGAGGCGAAGCGGGTCCCGGTATCGTCCAACAAGTCACAGCTCGGCCACCTGCTCGGCGCCGCCGGGGCGGTCGAGGCCGCCGTGACCGCGCTCGCGATCCGCGACGGAGTGCTGCCGTCGACGATCAACCTCACGGACCCCGACCCCGATTGCGACCTCGACTACGTGCCCGAGGGGCCGCGTGAGACGCGAGTGAGCTTTGCGCTGTCCAACTCGTTCGGGTTCGGAGGCCAGAACGCCTGTCTCGCCATCGCGGCGGCCTGACGTCGCGGTGTGATCGGCGTCGACGTCGTCGACATCGAGCGGCTCCGCGCCGTTCTCGAGCGGCGTCCGCGCATGGAGGAGCGCCTCTTCACTCCAGCAGAGAGGGCCTACTGCAGCGGGCGAGTGAACCCCGTCGAGCACCTCGCGGGGACCCTCGCCGCGAAGGAGGCCGTGATCAAGGCTCTCCGGCTGGGCTCG
>DATADD010000105.1:0-6140 GCA_036258675.1 Actinomycetota bacterium
AACAGTGCCGCGACCGACGCCAGCCTGAGCCGTCTCCTCATCTGCTTCCCCCCAAGGCCAGCGAGCTACCGCCCGATACGAGACGCCCCTCGGCGCGCCGCCCGCTCCCGGGCGCGCCGACGACCCGGTGCGGTCGGGTCGAGGGAGGGCCGGGTCGCGGGAGGACGTGTGGCGGGACGCTTCACCGGGCCGATTCTATGTCCCGCCTGCGGCGCCCGCCACTGCGTCGGGTCGAGCCGGCCCTCCTGACGTGCACGAGCGTCGCCCGCAGGTCGAGCCGGAAGAGAAGCCGCAGGCTGCGGTGCGCCGGTTCCATCGCGTGGGTACGTGCGCGTTCCCCTCCGCGCGAGCGCGCACGTGCCCACTCTCCTTGCGACAAGCGCTGGTTAGAGTGTGCTGCCCATGTCGGCAGCACTGGCGGCGCGCGCCCTCGAGAAGCGTTACGGGGAGACCGTCGCGCTTGCCGGGGTCTCGCTCGACGTCGGAGAGGGAGAGCTCGTGGGCCTCCTCGGTCCCAACGGCGCGGGCAAGTCGACGCTCGTGAAGATCTGCTGCGGGCTGGTGCGGCCGAGCGCGGGGACGGCGCAGGTGTGCGGTGCGGCGGCCGGTAGCGAGCGGGCGCGGGCCGGCCTCGGATACCTCGCGGAGCTGTTCCGCTTCCCGGGGTGGCTGCGCGCGGACGAGGTCCTCGAGCTCCACCAGCGGCTCACGGGCTCTCCCGGCGGAGCCGCCGAGCGCGGCTCCCTCCTCGACCTCGTGGGGCTCGGAGGCGTCGGCCGCAGGCGGGTGGAGGCCATGTCCAAGGGGATGCAGCAGCGCCTCGGGATCGCCCAGGCGCTCGTCGGGGAGCCGCGCGTCCTCCTGCTCGACGAGCCGACCAGCGCGCTCGATCCGGCGGGGCGGCGCGCCGTGCGCGCGCTCCTCGAAGAGGTGCGGGCGCGCGGGATCTCCGTGCTGCTCAACTCCCACCTCTTGAGCGAGGTCGAGCTCGTGTGCGACCGGGTGGTGATCCTGCTCGCGGGAGAGGTCGTGGCCGAGGGCGCGCCGGCCGACATGGCCGCCCCCCGCGGGCTCGAGATCGAGACGGACGAGGGCGTGCGGCGCTGGCCGCACGCGGCCCGCGACGACATCCCGCGCCTCGTCGGCGATCTCGTCGCGAACGGAAGGAAGGTCTATGCCGTTCGCACCGCCAAGCCCACGCTCGAAGAGGTCTACCTCGAGGCCGTGCAGGGGGAGATGGGATGAGCACCGTATGGGTGATCGCGCGCCACACCATGCGCGAGTGCGGCCGGCGGCGCGTCTTCATCGTCGTGCCGGTGGCGACCGCCGCGTTCCTCGCTCTGTATGCCCTCGGCGCCCACTACGCCTTCCGGTCCACGGAGGGGACCATCGGCACGCCCGTGGGCACCGTGGACGCGCGCGCGCTGACGGGCGCGACCCTCGTCGGCCTGTCGATGTTCGTCACCCTCTTCCTGGGCTCGGCGCTCGGTATCTTCCTTACGTTCAGCGCGGTGCGCGGGGACGCGGAGCAGGGCCTGCTGCAACCTCTCGTCGTCCGCCCCGTCGCCCGCACCGGCCTGCTGCTCGGTCGTTTCCTCGGGGCGGCGATCCTCTGCTGCGCCTACGTCGCCTTGCTCTACGCGGCCACCGTCGTCATCACCGGCGCCATCGGCGGCTGGTGGCCGACTCCGCTCGTGCTCCCCGGTCTCAGCATCGCGGCAGGGGTCGCGGTCGTGATCGCGCTCACGCTGTTGGGATCGGTGTTCCTCACGGCTCTGCCCAACGGCATCGCCATGTTCATGGTCTACGGCGCAGGGCTGATGGCGGGGCTGCTCGGGCAGCTCGGCGACGTGCTCTCGTCCCCCGCGCTCGAGACGACGGGCCGGGTAGCGGCGTGGGTGCTGCCGTTCGAGGCCCTCTACCAGGCCGGGCTCAACTCGCTCACGTCCAGCGCGACGGGTCTCACGAGGGTCATCGTCCAGCTGGGTCCCCTCGGAGGGGCACAGGCGGCCGGGTGGCCCCTTTTGGTGTGGTCGATCGCGTACGTCGCCGGCGTCGGCGCCGGCGCCCTGTTCGCCTTCTCCCGGCGAGACCTCTAGGGCGTCCTCCGCGAGGGACTACGCTTCGACCCACGACCCCGCAGGCGAGAAGAGAGGTCGACCATGGGCCACAGCACGTTCGCGATCCTCCGTCCCCCTCCCCCCCACAACGAGCCGATCAAGGACTACGCGCCGGGCTCCCCGGAGCGGGCGAGCCTCAAGGCCCGTCTCGGGGAGATGCAAGGAGAGCGGATCGAGATCCCGATGGTCATCGGGGGGGCCGAGATCACCAGCGGCGACCTCTACGAGGCCGTGATGCCGCACAACACGAAACACGTCCTCGCCGACGTGCACCAGGGAACGGCGGAGCACCTCCAGCGGGCCGTAGAGGCCGCCGCGGCCGCGCACCAGAGCTGGGCCTCTCTGCCGTGGGAGGACAGGGCGAGCGTGCTGCTGCGCGCGGCCGAGCTCCTGTCGGGTCCGTGGCGGGACACGCTGAACGCGGCGACCATGCTGGGCCAATCGAAGACCGCGCACCAGGCTGAGATCGACGCCGCGTGCGAGCTGATCGACTTCTGGCGCTACAACGTCCACTACGCCGCGCGCATCTACGAAGAGCAGCCCGTATCCGCTCCGGGGACGTGGAACCAGAGCGACTACAGGCCGCTGGAGGGCTACGTGTTCGCGGTCAGCCCATTCAACTTCACGTCGATCGCCGGCAACCTGCCCACCGCGCCGGCGCTGATGGGCAACACGGTCGTCTGGAAGCCGTCGCTCACCCAGGCGTTCTCGGCCCACTACCTGGTGAAGCTCCTGCACGCCGCGGGCCTCCCCGAAGGAGTCATCAACGTCGTTCACGGCCCGGGCCCCGAGATCGGCGAGGCCGCGCTTGCGCATCCGGACTTGGCGGGCATCCACTTCACGGGGTCCACCGCGACCTTCGATTGGATGTGGCGCAAGGTGGGAGAGAACATTTCCAACTACCGCAACTTCCCCCGCATCGTGGGCGAGACCGGCGGCAAGGACTTCATCCTCGCCCACCCGAGCGCGTCCGTGGACGCTCTCGCGGCCGCGATCGTCAGGGGATCGTTCGAGTACCAGGGACAGAAATGCTCCGCGGCATCGCGCGTGTACGTCCCCTCGAACCTGTGGGACGGGCTGCGCGAGCGGCTCGCCGAAGAAGTCCCCCGCATACCCATGGGCGACGTCTCCGACTTCGGCAACTTCATGGGGGCCGTGATCGACGAGCGCGCCTTCGAGAAGCACTCCAACGCGCTGCAGGAGGCGTCGTCGGGGGGCGCCGAGGTCGTGGCGGGCGGGACGGCGGACGACTCCGAGGGCTATTTCGTGTCGCCCACGGTCCTGCGGGCCGAGGACCCCAAGGCCCGGTTCATGCGCGAGGAGCTCTTCGGCCCCATCGTCACGACGTACGTCTACCCGGAGAAGGACTACGGCGAGGTCTTGGAGCTCGTCGACTCGACGAGCCCGTATGGGCTGACAGGCGCGGTCTTCGCGCGCGACAAGCGGGCGGTGCTGGAGGCGAAACAGCGGCTCCGCTATGCGGCGGGCAACTTCTACGTCAACGACAAGCCCACGGGAGCGGTCGTCGGCCAGCAGCCCTTCGGCGGAGCGCGCCGCTCGGGGACGAACGACAAGGCCGGATCGATGTGGAACCTGATCCGGTGGGTGAGCCCGCGGACGATCAAGGAGACGTTCGTGCCGCCCAGCGACTACCGCTATCCCTACATGGAGGCCGACGAAGACAGGCCGTGACCCCGGCGGGAGCCGACCGATCCAGTCGCCGAGGCCTCATTGCGCGCCCTCGACGAAGAGCAGGCAGCGCTCGACCATGTCGTCCGTGAGGCCCTCGTGCGGCATCGCCTGGACCAGCAGCGTGGGTCCCGCCCGCTGTTCGGCCCACTCGAGCGCGTCGGGACCGAGGTCGTCGTCGATCCACGCGCACGGCCGCTCGTTCCCCACGTAGGCGCTGACGGAGGCGAGCTTCCAGGTCGGCCCGCCCGAGTCCTCGAGCTCGATGACGGGGAGCTTGCCGAGCTGGTGGAGCGGTCCGATGACCACGTTCGCGCGGTGCCCCCAACCGGTTGCCCACACGATGTCGAAGCGCTCCTGCAGCCGCCGGAGGCGGCGGGCGTTGGCGGGGGCGATCCACAGGAACTCCTCGTGCATCCCCGCGGGGAGATCCACGCGCTCGTAGCCCTCCGGTCCCACCCTGCGGGTCGAGGGGACGGCTCCCTCGAAGGGGCACAGGACCCCGTCGACGTCGAGGAGGAGCAAGGGCCTTTCGCCTGTTCCCCCATCGCGCTCGTCCGGCGTCGTGTGCGTTGCCTCGATGCCGGTCAACCTGCACGCTCCTCAGTCGCCGAGGAAGGCAAAGGCCTTGTTCCCGTGCTTCTCGTACTGCGCCGCCGACCGGGCGGGAAGCCCGTCGCATTCCCGCGGCTCGAGCAAGAGCCGTCTCTGCCTCGGCGTCGCGCTCTGCTCGAAGTCGAACGCACCCAACATGTCGTCGGACTGCGCGTCACGGCGCGTCAGGCTGGGAAGCCCGAAGATCGTCTCGATGAACTTCAGCGGCGACGACAGCTCATAGGTCGTGTGGTCGACGTAGCCTTTCTTCGCCCACGGCGAGATCACGAGCAGGGGGACGCGCGGGCCCAGCCCCATGACGTCGTAATGGGGCGGGGGCACGTGGTCGTAGAAGCCTCCGAAGTCGTCCCACGTGAGAAAGATCGCGGTGCTCTTCCAGAACCGTGACCGCATGATCGCGTTGATGTACTCGACGGTCCAGTTCTCCCCCATGCAGACGCTCGGCCCCCCGGGGTGCTCGTTGAGGCCGATCGGAGGGACCGCCCACGTGACACGGGCCAGCTTGCCCTTCCGGACGTCGTCGATGATGTGGTTGGGAGTGCGGAAGTTCGTCTTCCAGTACCTCGAGTAGCGGATGTGGCGTATGGCGTGGAGGGCGTTTCTCCAGTCCCCGTAGTGCGCGTAGTAGCGCCACGACAGACCTGCCTCGTTGAGGAGGTCCGGCATCACCTTGAAGTCGAAGCACGGCTTGACCTCCTCCCAATGGTCCTTGATCGTGGCTCCGTCCGCTCTCTCCTCCGCCCGCATCACGGTCCTCCGTTCGTCGCGGTCCAGGCGGCGGAACCGGTACACGGCCTCTCCGGGATCGCTGCAGTAGGCGCCCTCGAGGCCGTTGATGTTGGGCGCGTACAGTCCCCGGTCGTGCTTGTTCCCCGTCACGCGCGCCGCCTGGGCGCCGACCGTGTAGAGGTGCTCCGGGAAGGTGGGACCGTACATCGAAGAGAACATGCGGTCGCCCAGCACGAAGTTGTCCGCGTACGCCCAGTAGGCCGGGATCCCCTCGCGCGTGAACGACGAGTATCCCGCCAACGAGTCCCCGTTGAGGACGGTGTCGAACCCGTCCATCCTTCCGCCGTTGATCGCGTTGACGCCGTCGAGGAACTCGTGGCCGAGGTCGCCGAGGAGGACGTCGGTGGCCACCGACAGCTCCACCCTCCGGCCGTCAGACGTGAGGCCGGTGCGCGCGCCGTCCGCGCCGGGGTAGCGAGCGAAGTAGTTGTCGAAGGTGCGGTTCTCTTTGATGATGTAGACGACGTGCTTGATCGGCGTGCGCACCCGCTCCGTCGATCCCCGCGTCGCCGTGGACGGCGGGCCGGGCTGGCCCGGCCGCGATGCCGCGTCGTCCCGGGGCCCGCCGAGGGAGCAGGCGACGAGCGCGAGGAGCGCGCAGGCGAGGGCCACGAGGGAACGCGCGCCACGGCGGACGCGCGCGCGGGGAACAGAAGGCACCGGCACGGAGTGCAGTGTAGGCGCACACGGGTGCGCCCGGGCGTCTCTACTCAGTCGTAGCTGTCGCCGTCCTCGTCGCCGTCCTCGTCGTCATCCCCGTCGGCGTCTTCGTCGTCGCCATCGTCACCGTCTTCTTCGCCGCCCTGGCCACCGCCGTTGCCGTTCCCGTCGCCTCCCTCCTCGGCCCCTTCGGAGGCCCGCTGCACCTGCGTCGAGATGTCGTCGTTCGCGGACGCGAGAACAACGGTCGCGGGGCTCTCGGAAGGC
>DATADD010000106.1:0-10121 GCA_036258675.1 Actinomycetota bacterium
ACGCGCCGGCGCGCCGCAACGGGCGAGGCCGAGTCGCTGCTCTCGAGCATCCTCGGCATCTCGGTGGACCGAGCCCTCGAGACGTCGGGAGCGACCTTCTGCGCGGCGATCGTCAAGCTCAAGGGACAGGCGGCCCTAAACAGGGTGTGGGAGGCGCCCGACAACCTTCCCACGCCCGAGGAGATCAGGGACCCGTTCGCCTGGATCGAGCGTCACGGGCTGTAACCGGAGGATCCCTCTCTGGTTCCGCACCGCGATCTTCACGAACCCGAGCGGCGGGTTCATGGGCCTCAGACCGGGAACACCTCGCCCTCCACCATGGCCCCGTCTATCCACAGCATCCCCATGGAGGCGAAGGGAGCGCCGCGGCGCCACGTCGGGCTTCCCGGGTTGAACAGGAGCAGCCCGTCCTCGTCCTCGTTCCACGGCAGGTGAGAGTGTCCGTACACGACCACGCGCGCGTCCGGGAAGCGCGCCCTCATCCGTTTCCTGCGGCCCGCGCGCTCCCCGGAGTCGTGGACCATCCCGATGCGAACGCCCCCGAGCTCCACCGTCGCCTCGTCGTGCGCGCCCCAATGCCGGACGTCGAAGCCGTCGCAGTTCCCCGCGACGACGGTGAGTGGAGCGAGAGCGGCGAGCTCGTCGAGCAACGACGGCTCGCACACGTCTCCCGCGTGCAGGATGTGGTCGGCCGTCTCTAGGTAGGGCCATGCTCCCCGCGGGAGCCGCATGCGGGCGCCGCGCGTGTGGGTGTCGGCGAGGACCGCGACCTTCACCGAGCGCAGCCCGAGCGCGCGCGGCGCGATCTCGCGTGTGCTACGCGGACGCGGGCACGTCCTCCCGCTCCTCTTCCACCACCTGCGCCTCCTCCCCGCACGTCGGGCAGCGAGGATCCCGCCGCACCCTGACCTCGGCGAAGCGGGTGGACTGCGCGTCGAAGGTCAACAGCCGCCCCACGAGCGGCTCGCCGTAGCCCACCACGAGCTTGAGTGCCTCGTTCGCCTGTATCGACCCCACGATGCCCGGGAGCACGCCCAGGACCCCTGCCTCGCTTCAGGTGGGGGCCAGCTCGGGGGGAGGGGCCTCCGGGTAGAGGCACCGGTAGCAGGGACCCTCGAACGGCACGAACGTCGAGGCCATGCCTTCGAAGCGGAAGATCGAGCCGTGCACGACCGGCTTGCGCAGAGCGACCGCGGCGTCGTTCACGACGTAGCGCGTGTCGAAGTTGTCGCATCCGTCTACCACGACGTCGTAGCCGCCCATGATCTCGGCGGCGTTGGACGCGTCCAGCCGGACGGGATGCACGACCACCTCGACGTCCGGATTCAGCTTCGTGAGCGCCTCCTTGGCGGAGTCCGCCTTGAGCATCCCGATCGTCTCGGTGTTGTGGACAACCTGCCGCTGCAGGTTGCTGGCCTCGACCGTGTCGGAGTCGACGATCCCGATCGTCCCCACGCCGGCGGCCGCGAGGTAGAGAAGAGCGGGGGAGCCGAGGCCTCCGGCGCCGATGCACAGGACCCTGGCGTCGAGGAGAGCGAGCTGGCCCCGCTCGCCGACCTCGGGCAGAACGAGATGGCGCGAGTAGCGATCCCTCTGATCGGGAGCGAGGACGCGCGGGAAGTCGAAGTCGTAGCCGAGGGACCGCCAGCGGTTGAAGCCCCCCGCCATCGAGGACACCCGCTCGTAGCCCAGCTCCTGCAGCGTCTTGGCCGCGAACGCGCTGCGGACGCCGCTGGCGCAGTAGAGGACGACCTCCTCGCTCTTGTCGGGGAGGACGTCCTCGACGCGGCTCTCGAAGTGGGCGCGCCCGAGGTGGCGCGCGCCGGGGATCAGGCCCTCGGCGACCTCCTCGTCCTCGCGCACGTCGAGCAGCGCCAGCCGCTCGCCCGAGGCGAGGCGGCTGCGGGTCTCCTCGGGCGTCGTCTCGGAGATCTCCTGCTTGACGCGTCGCAGCAGGTCGCGGAAGTTCGCCATGTATCTACCTTATCAAGGGTGCTTAATGAGCCGAACCGCGGGCGCGCTCGAAGCCGGTCGGACGGGGGCGAGGGGCTCGGGCGGGGCTAGGCGGACTTGGGGGACTGCTTGGCTCGTTCGGCGACGATGGCCTCGGAGTCCTTGCCGCAGCCGGGGCAGAACTTGGCGTCCTCGGGGACCTGCACGCCGCAGAAGGGACACGGGCCCTCGACGGTCGGCGCCCTGTAGCCCTCCTTGAGGCCGCTCTTGAACTCCTTGCTCGCCTGGCCCATCGAGCGCGCGAGCTCGGGCAGCTTTCTGGCCCCGAACAGGAACAGAAGAACCACCAGGATGATGATCAGCTCGGGACCGCCGGGGAGACCCATCGCCTACCTCCGCTCGTCAGCGCAGCGCCGGGGCGATCTCCTCCCCCAGGAGCTGCACGTCCTCTTCGTCGGCCACCGCGAACGGCAGGGCGCCGAGGCTCACGACGACTTCTTCGACGCCGAGATCCGCCACCTCGCCCAGCCTGTCGATCACCTCGCCGACCGTGCCGGCGACGCGGTCGCGCTGGAACCTCTCCCAGGATACCCTCCCCCCGCCGTTCGGGGCCCCCGGGATCACGCCCGGCGGCGTGCGCTCGGCCAGCCGGTCGAAGCGGCGGCGGGCGTCGCGCTCGTCCCGCCCTGCCACGAGGTAAGCGCCGACCGACCGCCTCAGCGTGTCGGGGTCCCTGCCCCGGCCCTCGCAGGCCCGCCGCGCCGCGTCGAGCCGCTCCCTGTAGGTCTGCAGCGACCCGAGCCACGAGAAGTTCCACCCGTCCGCGGCCTGCGCCGCGACCCCAAGGAGGCGGTCCCCCTTGCCGCCGACCCACAGGGGCGGGCGCGGGCGCTGGTGGGGACGGGGCGTGCAGACGGCGCCGGTCACCGTGTAGTGGCGTCCCGCGACCGTGACCTCCTCGCCCTCGAGGAGCCTCCCGATGATCGTCAACGCCTCCCGGAGCCGGCGGATGCGCACTCCCGGGGCGCGGAGCTCGATCCCCGCCGCCGCGTACTCCGGCTCGTACCATCCGGCGCCGAGGCCGACATCGAGGCGTCCTCCGCTCAGGAGGTCGAGCGTCGCCGCCATCTTGGCCACCAGCGCCGGGTTGCGGAGGTCGTTGCAGAGGGTGAGGGATCCGACCCGGACACGCTCGGTCGCGGCGGCGACCGCAGTGAGCGTCGTCCAGCACTCGAGGGCGCCCTGGACGTCCGGCGGGCCGCCGTACTTGGCCCAATCGAGGAAGAGGTGGTCGGACACCCAGACGGAGTCGAGGCCGCAGGCCTCCGCCCGCATGGCGACCCTCTTGACCGTATCCCACGAGGCGGGCCGTCCCGCGTAGCTCGTGTCGTAGTGTGGGAGTGCAATGCCGAGGCGCACGGGGGGAGCATAGAATCGCGGACGTGAAGATCGCCGAGCTCATGACGCCGGCCACCGTCACCGACGATCCGGACGACACCCTGGCGGAGGCTTGCGCCAAGATGCGCTCGCAGCAGACGGGATCGCTCCTCGTCATGGAAGGCGAGCGCCTCACCGGCATCGTCACCGAGCGCGACGTGCTGCGTACGGTCGCCGAGGGCCAGGATCCCAAGACGTGCAGCCTGCGCGACGTGATGACCACCGACGTGGTGACGATCGGGCCCGAGACCGCCCTCAGAGAAGCGGCCGAGATCATGTTCCAGAAGTGGTTCCGGCACCTCCCTGTAGTGACCGGCCGGGGCGAGGTCGTCGGCATCATCTCGCTGCGGGATCTCCTCACGCTCGTGGCCGAGGGGATGCAGGAGCCGTCGACCCTCCAGACCCTGACCGGCCACAAGCTCGTGCGCGACCGCCGGCTCGAACGGATCGAAGCAGGAGACCTCGACTAGGTCTCGATCAGATCTTGTGGCGCTCCAGGAGGCGGCGCGCGATCACCGTCTTCTGTATCTCCGAGGTCCCCTCGCCGATCAACAGGAAGGGAGCGTCGCGGTAGAGCCGCTCGATGGCGAACTCCTTCGAGTAGCCGTAGCCGCCGTGGACCCGAAGCGCCTTGAGAACGATCTCGTGACACGCCTCGGACGCGAACAGCTTCGCCATGCCCGCCTCGAGGTCGGAGCGCTCCCCCGAGGCCTTGCGCTGGGCCGCGGAGTGGAGCATGAGCCGCGCGGCCTCGAGCGTGGTGCCCATCTCGGCAAGGTGGATCTGGATCGCCTGATGCATCGCGATGGGCTTGCCGAAGGCCTTGCGCTCCTGTGCGTAGCGGATCGCCTCCTCGAACGCCCGGGTGGCGACGCCAACCGCGCGCGCGGCGACGTTTACGCGCCCGACCTCGATCGCGTCGAGCACCTGACGGAATCCTTGTCCCTCCTGGGGTCCCAGCAATGACGTCGCGGGCGCTCGATAGTCGTTGAACGTCATCTCGATCGTTTCGATGCCCTTGTAGCCCATCTTCTCTATGTTCTTGCCGCAGTCGAGGCCGGGCGCGGGCCTCGGCTCGCCCGGCTCCTTCTCGATCACAAGCATGCTCATCCCCCTGTGAGGGGGATCTGCCTCCGGGTCGGTCTTCACCAGCGTCATCACGATGCCGGCGCGCAGGCCGTTCGTCAGCCACATCTTCTGCCCGTTGAGGACGTAGTCGTCCCCGTCGCGCACGGCCCGGGTGCGGATCGCCTGGACGTCGGAGCCGGCCTCCGGCTCGCTCATCGCGAGCGCGGCGCGCACCTCCCCCGTCGCCATGAGCGGCAGCAGCCTGCTGCGTTGCTCGTCCGTGCCGAACTTGTCGATCAAGTAGCAGCCCATGAAGTGGGTGTTGAGGATCCCCGACAGGCTCATCCACCCGCGCGCCAGCTCGACCACGGTGAGCGCGTAGGTAGTGATCGACTCCCCGATGCCACCGTGCTCCTCGGGCACTGTGAGGCCGAAGAGCCCCATCTCCTTCATGCCCTCGTAGATGCGCTCGGGGAACTCGTCGCGGCGCTCGAGGTCCTCCGCCACCGGCACGACCTCGCGGTCGACGAAGTCGCGAACCGTCTCGACGATCGCCTTTTGCGTATCGGTGAGCTCGATCACGTTCGCTCCCACTCCGACTCGAACTGCTCCAGCCTCTTGGACACGTCGAGGCCCGCGGCGCGCCCTCTCTCGGCGATCCGCTGCGCCATCTTCCGCGATGCCTCGTCGATCATCTCGCTGCCGAACATGACCGCGCCGCGACGCTCGACCTCGGTCGCGTGCCTGTACGCCTCGAGCATCGCCTCCGCCTTGTCGTAGTCTTCCTGCGGCGGCGTGAAGACGTCGTTGAGGACGTCGATCTGTCCCGGATGCAGGGCCCACTTGCCGTCGTACCCGAGCGCCCGCGCGCGCGTCGCCATGTCGCGGAACCCGTCGAGGTCCTTGATCAGCAGGTAGGGGCCGTCGATCGCCTGGAGGCCCGCGGACCGGGCGGCGACGAGGATCGTCTCGAGCACCCAGTGCCAGTGGTCGCCGGGATACCCCGGCACCGGGACACCCGCCGTCACGGTCGGCACGCCGAGCGACGCGCTCATGTCGGCGGGCCCGAATATGAGCGTCTCGAGCCGGTCCGAGCTGTGGGCGATGTCATAGATGTTGCGCAGCCCTACGGCGGTTTCTATCTGCGCCTCGATCCCGATCTTCCTCTCGAGGCCGATGTTGACCTCGAGCATGCGGAGGGCATGATCGACGAACATGACCTCGTGAGCGTGCTCGACCTTGGGGATCATGACGCAATCGAGGTGAGACCCCGCCCTCTCGATCACGGTGCGAAGGTCGTCCGCGGCCCACTGCGTATCGATCGAGTTGATCCGCACGACGGTCGTCTTCCCGCTCCAGTCGTTGGACGCGAGGGCCTCTGCGATGTGCGCGCGCGCCTCCTCCTTGGCCGCGGGCGCGACGGAGTCCTCGAGATCCATGAACACCTCGTCGGCCGCGAGCGAGGGCGCCTTGGCGAGCATCTTGGGGCTCGAGCCAGGCACGGCCAGACAGGACCGACGCGCCCTCATGTCACTCCACGTAGCCGAGGCCCCTGAGGTGGTCCTCGATCTCCGACTCCTCACCGGTGGTGAGACCGCTGTGGTCCGAGGGACCGCGGCGGCCGCCGTCGGCGCGATCCCCCGTCACCTCGAGGCGGGCGCCCTCGCCCGCGAGGGGGGCGAGCACCGCGCCGTCGCGCGGGATCGCGCTGGGGACCCCCAGGGCCGCCAGCGCCGTGGGGCCGAGGTCGATGAGGCGGGCATCGTCGGGCAGCGGACCCGGCGTCACCTCTGGGCCCGTCGCGACTATCACCCCCTCGAGGCGGTGGTCCCCGGAGAGCCAGTCGGCGGCCTCGACCATCCCCTTGGCGTGCGTGAGCGAGTACAGCGGCGCGGGGACGAGGAGGAGGTCGGGGGCGGTGTCGAGGAAGGCACCCGACAGCACCTCCTCCTTGCGCAGGATGCGGGCGATCGGAGCAGCCCCCGTCTCCGGGTCCCTGAATCCGGCGAGCGCGTCGGCCACCTCCTCTCGGACCCGTTCGTAGTCGCGCGGCTCGATCACGCCCTCCGGCTCACGGCCCCTGAGGTTGACCGATACGCCCTCGCCCGTCGACACGACGCTCGTGTACGCGGCCGTCTTGGACCACTCGATCGGCGAGGCCGGGATCGACACCCTGCCGTGGAGCTTGAGCAGGTCGTAGACCCGGCGCGCGATCCTGCGCCCGGGTCCCCAGCGGATCAGATTGAAGGCGAACGAGCCTCGGCCGAACTCGAGGAAGCCAAGGTGAGCGAGGACCCGATCCATCGTGCACGCGCGCGTGCACGCCTGATGGCCGTGGTCCGACATGAACACGACGAGGTCGTCCTCGTCCGTGCGCGCGAGCAGCTTGCCCAGCCCCTCGTCGAGCTGTGAGTAGATGCCTCGCGTCTGTTTGGCTATGGGCGAGTCCTTGAGCTGCTCGTACGCGGGATGCTCGGGATGGATGTACTCCATGAGGCAGTGCTGTATGCGATCCGTCGAGACGTAGACGAGCACGCCGAAGTCCCAGTCGGTCGTGTCGAGCAGGTACTCGAACGCCCGCTGCCGCTTGGCGGTGATCGCCGCGCACTCCTCGAGGAACGGCTCCGGCCGGTTCCTGAAGGTCGTCCAACTCATCCCGTTCACAGGGAACGGCGCGCTGCGATCCAGCTCTGTCTGCAGCTCGACTGGGTGCGTGTAGCTCCGGCTCGCCGGCAGCACTCCGCCCGCCACGACCTTCCCCCGGACCTGCGGGGTCGGGAAGGTCAGAGGGATGTTCAACGCGAGCGTCGTCTTGCCCGCGTCGCTCAAGTCGTCGAACACCGTGCGCGCTTTGATCGAGTGATACGTCACCGGGAGACGCTTGCTGACCCCGGGCTTGTGCTCGAGGATGTCGAACACCCCGTGGCCGCCGGGGTTGAGCCCCGTCATGAACGACGGCCACGCGCACCAGGAGTGCGACGGAACCGTGGAGAGACAGTTTCCGTGCGCGCCGCGCTCGATGAGCCCCGCGAGGTTGGGGAGCTCACCCGAGTCCAGGAGGGGGCGGAGTACCTTCCAGTCGACCCCGTCCCAACCGATGATCAGGACGCGTCTGGGCACGAGCGGCAGAGTAGCAGCCCGGTCAGGCCAGGTCTCGCCGCGCCTGGGCGAGCCGGTACGCACGGAGCGCGAGGTGCAAGCGGAGCTTGTCTTCGGGAGCGCGCAGCGACCATCCTGTGAGCCTCTCCACCTGTTTGAGCCGGTAGGTGACGGTGTGGGGATGGGCGAAGAGCGCCTCACCAGCGGACTTGACGCTTCCGTCGGCGTCGAAGTAGGCCTCCAACGTCTTGACGAGCTCCCCGCGACGACGGGAGTCGTAGTCGAGGAGCGGACCCAGAGTCTGCGCGACGAAGCGGTCCACGAGCGCGGGCTCGATGCGCAGGAAGTGGTACAGCAGCAGGTCGTCGAAATGGAACACGGCGTCGGGGAGGCCGAGCGCCAGCCCGATCTCGAGCGCCTCCCTCGCCTCGAGATAGGCGCGCCTGATGCCCTCGAGCCCCGGCTCGGGGCCGCCCACGCCGAAGCGCCACTCTCCGTGCAGCTCCGCGACGACCTTCTCGGGCATCGCGGTGAGATCGGCGGACGCGTCGACGGGCACCAGTGCGATCGTGTGCTCGCCGCGTCCCAGCACGATCGGGTCGGCGGCTCCGTAGGCGGCCGCGATCGATGCACCCGCCGCGACCGCGGCCTCCTTGCGCGCGTCGTCCTCTGGCCCGAGGCCCACGAGGGCCACGTAACCGAGCGACAGGTCGTAGCCGAATGCATGCGCACGCCGCAGGATGTCCTCCGGGGACGCGTCGGTGCCGTAGAGAAGGTCGGCGAGGAACTCACGGCGCGCCCCCTCCTGCTCCCGCACGATCGAGCGCTGGGCACGCGCGTAGGCGTCGGCGACGCAGGTCGAGATGCGGTCGTTGTAGCGCAGCACGGCTTCGGCGAGCTCGATCGTGGGCTCGAGCGCATCTCCCGGGCTCGCCCGGCACTCCTCGGCGAGGACGGCCCAACAGGCGCGCGACACCATCCTGTAGGCGTGCAGCACGTCCTCGAGCGGGATGCCGGCCTCGGCGCGCCGGGCGCCCACCGCCTCGACAGACCTCAGCTCCTGGGCCGAGACCTCCCTCCTCTCGTCGAGGGCATGGGCCAGTGTCGCCACCGTCCCCCGCATCGAGCCGCGCACCTCGGCGAGGAACGGCTCTCCGAGACGCGCGTACGACGGGATGCCGTCGCGGATCGCGGCCGTCCCCTTGTCGACCACCTCGTCGATGCGCCGGAGGAAGGAGGCGACGATGCGCGAGACGCCCGGATCGTGATGGGTCATCCGACGGCCACCCTCTCGAGCACGCGTGCCAGGGCAGCGCGCGCGACGTCGGCCGTGGCCGCGTTCTCAGGCGAGCCTTCGTCGACCCCCTCGGCCGGATCGAGCGCCGCCACGAGCGCCGAAGCGCCGGTCTCCTGGACCACGAAGTTGCAGGGGAGATGCACGGCGACGTGGAGGTCGAGCGCCACCTCGCGCTCCGACAACGCAGGTGCCCAGGCGCCCATGATGAGGTACTGACGCTCGGCCCCCCCCTCCGGGCCGAGCAAGCCACCGACGTGCATCTCGGTGATTATCGAGAAGCCCTCCGCGCGCAGCGCGAGCCGGGTACGCGTCACGGCCTCGTCATAGCCCGCCGCGACCTCGACGCTGTAGCCGTAGTCCTCGCTCACCGTAGCGCACCCGTCCATCCCCGTCCGCCGTTGCTCTACGGTAACGCCCCGAGCCGAGTCTCCTTCCGGAGGGGCACAGCTGGTCGTCGTAGCCGTTCCCAACGTGTCGGAGGGCCGAGACCGCGCCAGGATCTCCGCGCTCGCCCGCGCCGTGCGCGCGGGCGGGACGCGTGTGCTCGACGTGCATTCCGACCCATGGCACAACCGAAGCGTGTTCACGGTTGCCGGGGAACCGGACGAGATGACCGTCTCGATGGCGCGCCTGGCGGTCGCAGCGCGCTCCATCGACCTGCGCCTGCACGAGGGCGTGCATCCGCGGCTCGGCGCCCTCGATGTCTGTCCCGTGGTCGCCTTCCGCATCACGCTGTCCGACGCAACCGCGATCGCCCTCTCGGTCGCTCGCGCCATCGCGGCGCGCGCACGGCTGCCCGTGTACCTCTACGGCGCGGCGGCGCGTCGCCCGGAGACCCGCGAGCTCCCAGACCTTCGACGCGGCGGCTTGGCGCGCCTCGCCGAGCGCGCCCGGGCCGGCCTCGACCCCGACCTCGGACCCTCCTCTATAGACCCGCGGCGGGGGGTCGTATGCGTGGGGGCGCGCGGGCCGCTCATCGCATTCAACGTATGGCTGCAGGGTGGAGTCGACGTCGCTCGGAGGATCGCGGCGGGCGTGCGGTCGTCGGGCGGGGGCCCTCCGGGGGTGCGCGCCATCGGAGTGAGGGTGGGAGATCGATCTCAGGTCTCCATGAACCTGGTCGCTCCCGAGGTCACGGGGATCGATGCTGCGTACGAGGCGGTGGAGGCGCGCGTCCGGGAGCTGCGCGGGTCGGTGACCGCAACCGAGATCGTGGGGCTCGTGCCGGAACGGTACATGCCGGCCCCGAACAGGCAAGCGGCCCGGC
>DATADD010000107.1:0-25335 GCA_036258675.1 Actinomycetota bacterium
CTACCCCAGCTTTCGCGCCTCAGCGTCAGATCAGCCCCAGAGAGCCGCCTTCGCCACCGGTGTTCCTCCTGATATCTGCGCATTTCACCGCTACACCAGGAATTCCACTCTCCCCTAGCTGCCTCAAGCCGTCCCGTATCGAATGGCCTCTCGGAGTTGAGCTCCGAGCTTTCACATCCGACGTGGACGGCCGCCTACGCGCGCTTTACGCCCAATAAATCCGGACAACGCTCGGTCCCTACGTATTACCGCGGCTGCTGGCACGTAGTTGGCCGGACCTTCTTCTGCAGGTACCGTCACCGTAAGGCTTCGTCCCTGCTGAAAGAGGTTTACAACCCGAAAGCCGTCATCCCTCACGCGGCGTCGCTGCCTCAGGCTTTCGCCCATTGGGCAAGATTCCTAACTGCTGCCTCCCGTAGGAGTCTGGGCCGTGTCTCAGTCCCAGTGTGGCTGGCCACGCTCTCACGCCAGCTACCCGTCAACGCCTTGGTAGGCCGTTACCCCACCAACAAGCTGATAGGCCGCGGGCCGATCCCGGACCGAGAAAACTTTGCCCTGCGCACCATGCGGTCTGCAGGGGTCATCCGGTATTAGCAACGGTTTCCCGTTGTTGTCCCGGAGTCCGGGGCACGTTACCCACGTGTTACTCACCCGTTCGCCGCTTTCAGCCGGAGTGGTTGCCCACCCCGGTTTCGTCGCTCGACTTGCATGTTTTAAGCACGCCGCCAGCGTTCGTCCTGAGCCAGGATCAAACTCTCCGTAGAGTGTTTGAGACTTGGCGAACGCCTTGAATCGAAGATTCAACTCGTTTGCCGGATCTATTCATGTAGTACGCCCGTCAAAGGCTCCACGGACCCGAGGGTCCGCTTCCTCTTCGACGAGGGTCCACTGGTCTCCGATCCACCCTCCTCCCGCGACCCGACGAAGGGATCGCCGTCAGGGGGCTTCTCGGCAGGCACACTGTTCAGTTCTCAAGGGGCGACCTGCCTCCGAGCAACAAAAACGCCGGAGCGAAGAGCATCCGGCGAGTGCCAAGCGACCTGCTGTTCCAGCTAGGTGGCCTCTAGGCTACTCCCGTTCTCTTCGCGCAGCGTCCGCTTCCGGACGCCTGCCAACGTACTTGCCCTTGGAGCACCGGAGAGCTTAGCAGCCCTCCGCAAAGACGGTCAACCACCTCCTGCCAGGGGGTATTCCCTCAGTCCCGGAGGCGGACGAAGCGCCGCCGACCCACCTGCAGCAGGGCCCCGCGCAGGTCCCCCAGAGCCCAGCTCTCCCCCGAGACGACCTCCCCGTTGACCCGGACCCCTCCCTGCGCGATCAGCCTCCGTCCCTCCCCCCGCGACGACGCCAGCCCCAGCTGGGCCAGCACCCGGGGGAGGTAGACGAGGTCGCCGTCGACCGCGTCGGCCGGGATGGGGGCCTCGGGCACCTCCTCGGGGGCGCTGCGGTGCACGAACTGCCGGTTGAAGGCGGCCTCCGCCGCCGCCGAGGCCTCGTCCCCGTGGTAGAGCGCGACCACCGCGCGGGCGATCCGCCGCTTGGCGTCGCCCGCCCCCGGCCCCCCCGCTCTCGCCGCGGCCGACAGCTCGTGGACCTCCTCCTCGGGCAGGTCCGCGGCGAGGGCCGCGTACTGGGGCACGAGGTGGTCGGCAATGCTCATGAGCTTGCCGTACATGTCCGCGGGGTCGTCTCTGATCGAGACGTAGTTATGCAGTGACTGCGACATCTTCTGGACCCCGTCCGTGCCCACGAGCAACGGCATCGTGAGGGCTATCTGAGGGCGCTGTCCGTGGGCCCGCTGGAGGTCGCGGGCGACGAGGAGGTTGAAGAGCTGGTCGGTGCCGCCGAGCTCCACGTCCGCCTCGACCGCAACGGAGTCGTAGCCCTGCAACAGCGGGTACATGAACTCGATGATCGAGATGGGGCGACCCTCCGCATGGCGCTTGGCGAAGTCGTCCCGCTCGAGGAGACGGGCGACGGTGTAGAGCGACGTGAGCCGGAGCACATCGGACAGGTCCATCGGCTCGAGCCACTCGGAGTTGTAGCGGACCTCGAGGTTGTCCTCGGAGAGGATGTCGTGGAGGCTCCGCAGGCACGCTTCAGCGTTGGCGCGCACGACCTCTTTCTCCAGGCGGGGCCGCGTCTCGGACCGGCCCGAGGGGTCGCCGATCCGAGCCGTGAAGTCGCCCATGATCAGGACCGCGGTATGGCCCGCGTCCTGGAACTCGCGCAGCTTGCGCAGCGGCACCGCCCATCCCAGCGTGACGTCGCGTGCGGTCGGGTCGACGCCGAGCTTGACGCGCAGCGGACGACCCTCCTCGAGGCGCGCGGCGAGCTCTGTACGGACCTCGACGTGCTCGGCGCGCCGGGTCAGGCGCTCGAGCTGCTCGATGGCAGTTGTTGGGGCAGGCATGACCGGCGATGGTATTGCCCCCGGCGCGCCCCGACCGCTCCCCTTAGACTGTTTTCGCGATGAGGAGCGGTGTCTGCAGGCCGGCTCTCGGCGCGCTCGCGCTCGCCGTGGCGATGATGGGTTGCGCCGAGATCGGCGACCTCCCGCAGCTCACGCGCGGCGACCTCGAGTTCCGCCCCGCGCAGTCGTCGACGATATTCGCCTCGAACGGCCGCGTCATCACGACCCTCCACGGGGTCGAGGACCGCACGGTCGTGCCCCTGAGACAGATCCCCGGGCACCTGCGGCGCGCCGTCGTGGCGATCGAGGACGAGCGCTTCTTCGAGCACAACGGCGTGGACCTCCGCGCGATCGCCCGCGCCGCCGTGGCGAACGCCTCGAGCGGCGAGATACGCGAGGGGGGGTCCACCATCACGCAGCAGTACGTCAAGAACGTGATCATCGCCCCCGGGGAGACGGCCGCGCGCACCATCGAGCGCAAGATCCACGAGGCTGTCCTCGCCCGCCAGATCGAGAAGCGTCTCACCAAGCGGCAGATCCTCGCCCGCTACCTGAACACCGTCTACTTCGGCAACGGCGCCTACGGGGCCCAGGCGGCGGCGAGGACGTACTTCAACAAGCCCGTGAACGAGCTGACCCTGTCGGACAGCGCGCTGCTCGCCGCGTTGATCCGCTCGCCCGAGGATTACGACCCCTTCGACCATCCCAGGGCGGGCAAGGATCGACGCGCCGTCGTGCTCGAAAAGATGGTCCAACTCGGGTGGATCGATCCCAGCGACGCCGTCCGGGTCGCCCGCCGCGGTCTCCACCTCCACCCCCCGCGCGACAACAGGCGCTACCCCGCCCCGTACTTCGTGGACTACGTTCGGCGCCTCATCAAGTTCGACGACCGCTTCCGCAGGCTCGGCGCCACGCCCGAGCAGCGGGAGAGCCAGCTGTTCAACGGCGGCCTCCGCATCCACACGACCGTCGACCTCGAGGCGCAGGCGGCCGCGGAGCGCGCGGCCGAGACCGTGCTGCCCTTGAAGAAGGACCCGTACGCGTCGCTCGTCTCGATCGAGCCGCGGACCGGCCACGTGACCGCGATGGTCGGGGGCCGAGACTGGTTCGCGCCGCGCAGGAAAGACAGCTTCGCGAAGCTCAATCTCGCCATCACGGGCGAGCCCGGCCTGGGGCCGCGCGACAGCGGCGGGCACAGCGCCGGCACCGGCCGGCAGGCTGGGTCGGCGTTCAAGCCGTTCGCCCTCGCGGCCGCGCTCGAGAAGGGCATCTCGCTGTCGGAGAGCTACGACGCGCAGCCGTGCATGGACTTCCCGGGCGCCGACAACGGCCGTCCCTGGCACGTCTGCAACTACGAGGGCGCCAGCTTCGGGAGCAACATCTCGCTTCTCGACGCAACCGTCTTCAGCGTGAACGTGGTGTACGCGCAGCTCATCATGCAGGTCGGCGCGCAGTCGGTCGTCGACACCGCACGCGAGATGGGCATCCGCACGCCGCTCGAGCCGGTCAACGCCGCCGTCCTGGGCTCGAACCCCGTCAACCCCCTCGACATGGCGTCCGCGTACGGGACGCTCGCGAACGGTGGCAGGTACCACCCTCCGGTCGCAGTCACCCGGATCGAGGACTCCACCGGCGAGGTTCTGTACCGCGACAAGAGCCGGCCCGAGCAGGTTCTGTCGCCCGCCGCGTCCTACATCGTCACGAGCGCCCTGCAACAGGTGATGCAGCGGGGCACGGGGGTCGGCGCCTCCATCGGGAGGCCGGCCGCGGGCAAGACGGGGACCGCGCAGGAGTACAGGGACGCGTGGTTCGTGGGCTACACCCCGGATCTCGTGACCGCGGTGTGGGTCGGCTACCCCGACGGGGAGATCGAGATGAAGCCCAGCTGCGTCGGCAGCACACAGCCGTGCCGCCCCACGAGAACGGCGACCTCCGGCGGCGTCACGGGAGGCTCGTGGCCGGCCTCGATCTGGCGGCTGTTCATGGGACGCGCGCTCGCGGGCGTGCCAGCGACACCGTTCCCGACGCCGCCGCGCGTCGTCACCGTGCTGATCGACAGCCGCAACGGCTGTCTCGCGGGCCCGCTGACCCCCTACGACTATCGGGAGTACGCCACCTTCGTGCCGGGGTCCGAGCCGACGCAGACGTGCCGCGAGCCGGGCGATGCCACGAAGGTCCCCGACGTCTTCAGCTTCCCGGTCCAGGACGCCATGCGCGTGCTCCGCAACGCGGGCTTCGCGGTGGCGCGCCGCGAGAAGGCCACCACCACCTACCCGCCGGGACGGGTCATCGCGGTGTCGCCCGAGGTGGGGACGCTCGCGCTCACGGGCTCGACCGTGACGATCACCGTGTCGACGCGCGAAGACGGGCGGACCGCCACTGTGCCCGACGTCCTCGGGATGACCGCGGCGGCGGCCGCGTCGGCGCTGCGGGCCGAGGGCTTCGAGGTGAACTCCGTCGTCGAGAAGGAGTCGTCCGGGCAGCGCAGGGAAGCCGGACGCGTGTGGAAGCAGGCGCCGGCGGGAGGGACCGAGGCACGACGCGGCTCGACCGTGACGATCTGGGTCAACCCCGACTGACGGGAGCGCGCCGAGGACCCGCTAGGACCGGCGCGACGCGTGCGGGTGCCCTGGAACCACGAACCGCCACTCGAGGTCGTCCCCGCGCCCTGTTCGCAGCCCGATCCTCTTCGTGCGCGCGACCGGTCCCGCCCCGAGCTCCGCGCCGCGTTCGTCGCGCGCGCACGACACCGTCCCGCCCCGCAGCAGTGAGGCGCCGTCGTGGGTCCGCGTGATGCCCATCGCTTCCGCGAGACGGGCGGGGCCGGAGGCGAGGAGGCGGTCGTCGGAGATGCCGCCCCGGCGCGCCCTCATGATCTCCACGCCCGCGACGGGCTCGCCCGCGCGCAGCAACACCGCCTCGCACACGCCCGCGCGCCCGCAGACGATGTTCACGCACCAGTGCATGCCGTACGTGAAGTAGACGTAGAGCCGGCCCGGCGGGCCGAACATCGAGCGGTTCCTCGCGGTGGGGCCGCGGAAGCCGTGCGAGCCGGGGTCGCGCGCCCCCCGGTAGGCCTCGGTCTCGACGAGTCGGACGGCCGTGCGGCCCTCGGCGCCGTCGTGCACGAACAGGCACCCGATCAGGTCGCGCGCGACCGAGAGCGCATCGCGGTCGTAGAACGCGCGCGTAAGCCTTTCGGCGCGTGCGCTCAGCCCAACAGCCAGGCGAGAAGGGCCTTCTGGGAGTGGAGGCGGTTCTCCGCCTGATCCCACACGACCGACCGCGCCGAGTCCATCACGGCCGCGGCGATCTCCTCGCCCCTGTGGGCAGGCAGGCAGTGCATGACGATGCAGTCGTCGTCGGCGAGGTCGACGACGTCGGCGTCGAGCCGGTAGCGCTCGAACACGCGCGCGCGGTCGGCGGACTCGGACTCCTGGCCCATGCTCGCCCACACGTCCGTATAGAGCACGTCTGCGCCGGCGGCGGCCTCGGCCACGACCGCGGTGACCACCACCCGGCCCCCGCTCTCGGCCGCGAGCGTGCGCGCGCGCTCCACCACCTGTCGCGCGGGCTCGTAACCCGGAGGCGTCGCAACCCTCACGTCCATGCCCATCTTGGAGCCGCCGAAGAGCAGCGAGTGGGCCACGTTGTTTCCGTCGCCGACGTAGGCGAGCGCAACTCCTGCGAGCCGTCCCTTGACCGCGCGCACCGTTTGGAGGTCGGCGAGGCACTGGCAGGGATGCGAGTAGTCGCTGAGCGCGTTGATCACGGGAACGGTCGCGGCGGCCGCGAGTCGCTGGAGGCGGTCCTGCTCGAACGTCCTCACGACGAGCGCATCGAGATAGCGAGACAGCACCGTGCCCGTGTCCTCGATCGTCTCTCCCCTGCCGAGCTGCAGCTCGTCGGCCCGCAGCACGACCGCGTGGCCGCCCATGGATTCGATCGCGACCTCGAAGGAGACCCGCGTCCTGGTGGACGGCTTCTCGAAGATGAGTCCCACCTGGCGGCCGTGGATCGCACCCGAGAAAGACGCCGGGTCGGCCTTGGCGCGGTCGGCGTCGTCGAGCAGGCGACCGAGCTCGTCGGGAGTGAGGTCGTCGATCGACAGGAAGTCGCGCTCGGCCACTACGTTCTCAGCTCCGCCCCCAGCTCCGCGCTCGCGGCCGACACTATGCGCGCCCTCACCTCGGCCGCGTGCTCGTCCGTGAGCGTGCGTTCGGGCGAGCGCAGCTCGAGCGCGTAGGCGAGGCTCTTGCGCCCGGGACCCACCTGTTCGCCGCGGTAGACGTCGAACAGGCGCACCGAGACCGCCTCCGGCGCGCCCTCGCGGCGGACCACTGCCTCGATCGCGCCGGCCGGCACCTCCTCCGCGACGATGAGTGCGATGTCCATGAGCACCGCGGGGAAGCGAGACACGTCCTCGGCGCGCGTCCGCTCGGGAAGGGCCTCGAACAGCGGCTGCAGGGGGAGCTCGAGCGCCACCGTGCCCTCCGGGACCGCGCACCGGGCGCACACATCGGGGTGCACCTCTCCGATCGCGCCGAGGTCCTCGCCGCCGAGCGACGCGCGCGCCGCGCGCGTCGGGTGCCACGGCATCGCCTCGAGCGGCTCGAAGGCGGCAGCGGGCAGCCGCATCGATTCCAGCGTCGCCTCGAGCAAGCCCTTGAGCGTGAAGAAGTCCCATGGGCCCGCGGGGCGCCGCCACGTGGTGGGGGTCCTGCGGCCCGCGGCCACGACCCCGAGGAACAGAGGTTCGTCGGCGAGGCGGCCGGGGGCCGGTCGGTAGACGCGGGCGACCTCGAAGAGCGCGATCCCGTCGGCCCCCCGCGCGCGATTGCGGGCGACCGCCCGAAGCAGCTGCGGCAACAGCGTCGTTCTCATCGCGGGTTCCTCGTCCGAGGTCGGGTTCGCCAGGTTCACCATCGTGCGGGCGGGCGCGTCCGGCGGGAGGCCGAGGAGGTCGAGGTCGACGGGCGAGCCGAACGACGCGGTCCACGCCTCCTGGAGACCGAAGCCCGCGAGGGTTCGGCGCAGCCGGCGGTCGGCGAGCTGCACGGGGTCGAGGCCGCCGGCGCGCCCGGACGGCAGCGTGGACGGGATGCGATCGTAGCCGGCGAGCCGCGCCACCTCCTCGACGAGGTCGACCTCTCGGACGAGGTCGGGGCGGAAGGTGGGGACCTCGACCTCGAGGGCGCCGTTCGACTCCACGCGGAGACCGATCGAGCGGAGGTGGCGGGCCTGCTCCTGCGCGTCCACCTCGAACCCGAGCAACGCGTTGGACCTCTCGGGCCGCAGGCGGATGCGGAGCGGCGCGATGCGGCGCCGGTACTCGTCCACCTCTTCGGCCGCGACCGCGCCCCCGGACGTGTCGGCGATGAGCGCCGCCGCGCGCCGGGCCGCGGCGGCGACGCCGTTGGGGTCGGTGCCGCGCTCGAAGCGGGCCGACGCCTCCGTGCGCAGGAGGTGGCGGCGCGCCGTGAACGACACCGACGCGGGCGCGAAGTAGGCCGACTCGAGGATGACCGCGCCGGTGCTCTCGGAGACCTCGGAGTCGGCCCCGCCCATCACCCCGGCGAGCGCGAGGGCGCGCTCGGGAGAGGCGATCAGCAGATCGTCGGGGTGGAGCTCGCGCGCGAGCCCGTCGAGCGTCGTGAGCGCCTCCCCCGTGTGCGCGCGTCGCACGACGATCGCCGCGTCGGGGACCCGGTCGGCATCGAAGGCGTGCAGCGGCTGCCCCGTCTCGAGCATGACGTAGTTGGTGGCGTCCACGACGTTGGAGACGGGCCGCACGCCCGACTGCAGGAGCCGGCTCGTCATCCACGAGGGAGAGGGCGACACCCGCACTCCCGCGATGTAGCTCGCGAGGTAGCGGGGACACCCCTCGTCGTCCTCGATCCGGACCGTCACCGGGTTGGCGGGCCCGCCGGCGGCGGGCGCGGAGACATCGGGCGACCGCAGGTCCGTCCCCAAGAGCGCGGCGACCTCGCGCGCGATCCCCACGACGCTGAGACAGTCGGGCCGATTCGACGTGATCTCGAACTCGATCACGGTCTCGTCGAGGCCGAGCACGCGCCCCACGTCTGCGCCGAGCGGCGCGTCCGAGGGAAGCACGAGGATGCCGGAATGGTCCTTCGAGACGCCGAGCTCGGCCGGCGAGCACAGCATCCCCTCGCTCGTGTGGCCGCGGATTCGGCGCGCCCCGACGGTCGTGCCCGGCAGGCGCGCCCCGACCGCGGCGAGCGGCACGCGATCGCCGACCGAGAAGTTGCGCACTCCGCAGACGACGGTCCGGCTGTCGCCTCCCGACGAGACGTCGACGAGCGCCAGCGTGTCGGCGCCGGGATGGTCCCGCACGGCGAGCACCTCGGCCACGACGACGCCCTCGACGGCGCCGGAGGGGCGGTGTACGGCCTCGACCTTGGTCCCGGTCGTCTCGAGCCTCTCCGCGAGCGTCTCCACGGGCACGTCGATGTCGACGAACTCCCGCAGCCAACCCATGCCGATCCTCACGGGATGTCCCTGAACGCGTGAAGGAAGCGGACGTCGTTGTCGTAGAGCGTGCGGATATCGGCGACCCCGTGCGCGAGCGCTGCGATGCGCTCGATCCCCATCCCCCACGCGAAGCCCGTGTAGCGGTCGGGCTCGTAACCCGCCCAGTCGAACAGGAACGGATCGACCATCCCGCATCCGAGGATCTCGATCCACCCGGACTGCTTGCAGACGCGGCAGCCGCGACCTCGGCACACGAAGCACTCGACGTCCATCTCCGCGGACGGCTCCGTGAAGGGGAAGAAGTGGGGCCGGAACCTGACATCGAGGTCCTTGCCGAACAGCGCCCGAGCGAAGACCTCGAGCGATCCCTTGAGGTCCGCCATCGTGATCCCGGTGTCGACTGCGAGGCCCTCGATCTGGAAGAACTGCGCGAGGTGGGTGGGGTCGAGCTCCTCGCGCCGGTAGACGCGCCCGGGTGCGAGCACATAGATCGGCGGCTCCTGGGATTGCATGACCCTCATCTGCACCGGCGACGTGTGCGGGCGCAGGCACACCTCCTCGTTGGTCCCGGCGACGTAGTAGGTGTCCTGGAGGGAGCGGGCGGGATGCTCCGGGGGCGTGTTCATGGCGTCGAAGTTGAGCTTGGAGAGCTCGACCTCGGGGCCCTCCGCGACCCCGTAGCCCAGTCCGATGAAGATGTCGACGATCTCCCACACCGTCTTCGTGAGCGGGTGGAGCGCCCCCACGGGGGGCGCGTCGCCCGGGAGCGTGACGTCGATCCGTTCGCGCGCCCAGCGCTGCTCGCGCTCGCGCGCGTCGAGCTCGGCGCCGCGCCGCTCGAGAGCCCGCTCGAGCTCCTCCTGAACGGAGTTGATGCGCCGGCCCGCGGCGCGCCGTTCCTCCTCGGGCAGGGCGCGCAACGACGCACGCGCCCGCGCGAGCGGTGCCTTGCGGCCCAGGACCTGCACCCGGGCCCGCTCCAGGCCCTCGGTGTCCCGGGCCCCCGCGATCGCATCGAGCCCGTCGACGCGGGCCGCCTCGAGCTCGTCGGCCGGAGCGCTCACGCCCCCGGGTCCGTCGCGGGGAGACGAACCGTGAAGGTCGTTCCCTCGCCCGGACGGCTCTGGACCGCGATGTCGCCCTCGTGCGCCTCCACCAGCCGTTTGGTGAGGTAGAGACCGAGCCCCGAACCGAGCGGCCCCGCCGTGGAGCGGCCCGCCGGTGCCGGCCCGGAGAAGAGCGCGTCGAGGCGATCGGGCTCGACGCCGTTGCCGCGGTCCGAGACCGACAGCTCGACCCACCCGTCGCCGGCGTCCCTGCCGCCCACCACGACCGGACCCTCCTCGGAGAACTTGACCGCGTTCTCCACGAGGTTGCCGAGGATGTGCTCGAGCCTGCCGGCGTCGGCCCACGCCGTGAGGCCGTCGGCGACCCGCAGCTCGAGCCGCTCGGACCCCGGCATCTGCGCCACCCGCTCGAGCGCCTTCTCGGCCACCGACCCGACGTCGACCTCGGTGCGGGTCAGCTCCAGGCGGCCGGTCTCCATCCGGGCGAGATCGAGAACCTCGGAGATGACCCGCCCCATGCGCAAGGCGTCCGAGTGGATCGTCGCCACGAGCTGTTTGCGCTGCTCGTCGTCGAAGCGGTCCCAGCGCTTCACGAGCGTGCCGGAGAAGCCCTGCACCGCCGTGAGGGGCGAGCGCAGCTCGTGCGCGATCTTCGAGATCAGCTCCGCGAAGGCGGTCTCGGCCATGGCAGGAGGATAAACGGCGCCGCGTCGCTCACCCGGGAGGCACGACCCCGGCGCGCCGTCGTTGGCGGACGGCCTCGAAGAGCAGGATCGCGCCCGCGATACCGACGTTGAGCGACTCGACCCCGCCCGGCATGGGGACCGACACGAGCTCGTCGGTGCGCGCGCGCACGGGACCGGGCAGACCCCACGCCTCGTTGCCGAGCACGAGCGCGAGCGGGCGCACGAGGTCGGTCTCGTCCGCGGGCGCGCCGGCGGCGTCCGCCCCGACGAGGGCGACGCCCCTCGCGCGCAGCGCCCCGAGGGTCTCCTCCAGGGACACCTCGCGCACGAGGGGAAGCGCCAGCAGAGAGCCCGCGCTGGCGCGCACCGCCTTGGGGTGCAGGGGATCGACCGAGCCGCGCGCGAACACGACGGCGTCAGCCCGTGCAGCCGCGGCCGAGCGCACGAGGGTCCCCGCGTTGCCCGGGTCTCGCACGTCGGCGAGGACCACGAAGAGGGAGCCGGAGGGAGGGAGGGCCGGAAGGCCCGCGGGCGGCGCGTCGACGACCGCGACCGCGCCCTGCGGAGTGACCGTGTCGCACAGCGCCGCGAGGACCCTTCGGGGCACTCGCGTGACCGCCACGCCGGCCGCCGCAGCGGCCACCTCGACGTCGCGGGGGCCGCCGTCGGCCGCCACGAACACGGACCGCACCCCCGCTCCCGCGCGCAGGGCGTCGCCGATCGCGCGCGGGCCCTCGACGAGGAAGGCGCCGGCCTCGAGCCGGCCGGCGCGCCGCAGCAGCTTGCGGGCCGCCTGCACCCGCGGGTTGAAGGGGCTGGAGACGTCCTGTGTCAGGACGCTTTCTCGAGCGCGGCCCGGGCCGACGCCGCGAGCGCCGCGAACGCCGAGGGGTCGTTCACGGCGAGCTCGGCGAGGACCTTGCGGTCGACCTCGATCCCGGCCGCCCGCAGGCCGGCCATCAGCCGGCTGTAGGGGATGCCGTTGGCGCGCGCCGCAGCGTTGATCCTCACGATCCACAGACGCCGGAAGTCACCCTTGCGGGCGCGGCGATCGCGGAACGCGTACGCGCCCGAGTGCATCACCTGCTCGCGCGCCGCGCGCAGGTGCTTGCCGCGCGCCGAGTAGTAGCCCTTCGCCTGCTTGAGGACCTCGCGCCGCTTCTTGCGGCCCGCGACGCTGCGCCTCACCCGTGGCATGTCGACCTCCCGTCAGCGGCCCAGCAGGCGCCTGACGTTGCGCTCGTCGGCCTTGGCCACGAGCGCGGGAGCGTTGACGCGGCGCTTGCGCTGGGATGTCTTGTTGAGGAACAGGTGGTTGCCGAACGCCCCCCGCCGACGCACCTTCCCGCGCGGCGACACCTTGAAGCGCTTGGCCGCACCTCGGTGCGTCTTCATCTTCGGCACGTGCTCAACCTCCCTCTGCTCTCGTCACCTTGATCGGCCGCGGCCGGGGCGGCTCGGCAGCGGGCTTCTCCGGCTCGGGCCTCGACCTCGGGCTCGGTGGTTGCTTGGGCTTCTGGGTCACCGCCTCCTTGAGGGGGGACATCACCATCGTCATGTTGCGCCCGTCCAGCTTCGGCGGCGTATCGACCTTGGCGATCTCGCCGAGGTCGGCGGCGAGCTTCAGCAACAGCCGCTCGCCGTTCTCGGGGTGGACCATCTCGCGTCCTCGGAACATGATCGTTACCTTGACCTTGGCGCCTTGGCGCAGGAAGCGCACGATGTGGCCCTTCTTGGTCTCGTAGTCGTGGCGGTCGATCTTCGGCCGCATCTTCATCTCCTTGACGACCACGAGGGACTGCTTCTTGCGGGCCTCTCTCTGCCGGACCGCCTGCTCGTACTTGTACTTGCCGTAGTCCATGATCCGGCACACGGGCGGATCCGCCTGCGGGGCGACCTCGACGAGGTCGAGGTCGCTCTGCGCCGCAAGAGCGAGCGCCTGGTCCGTCTCGAGGATGCCGACCTGGTTGCCGTCCGCACCCACGACGCGCACCCGAGGGACCCGGATGCGATCGTTGACCCTCAGCTCCTGTTGTGCGATACGTGTCTCCTTCCGCCGACTGCAGTTCGCTCTCGAGCCGACCGGCGGGGGCCGACGCGAAAAAGCCGATGACGCCAAGAGCCCGGCATCACCGGCTACCCGGGGCCCCGGCCGTGGCCGGCCGCCCGCGTGCGGACCTCCGCGATGCATCCATGCTTACCGGGAGGTGAGGGGAAGCAGCAGCTCCCCTTCTTGGCGACTTCGTTGTACACGCGAGTATAGCCACGAGGAGGTCACGCCAGCATGGAAGAGCAGGAAGAGCCCCGCCCCCGGCCCCGCGTCGTCGACAAGCGGGTCTCGGCGCGCCCCCCCGGCGAGGCGGCTCCGCCCCGGCCGGCGGACGCGGCTCCGCCCCCGGCGGAGGCCCCGCCGGGCCCCGTGGAGCCCCCGGCGGACGCCCCGCCGGGCCCCGTGGAGCCTCCGTCCCCCGGGACGGAGGCGCCACGCCCGGGACCGCAGCAGGGACCCCCGGAGGGCTACGGCCCCGACCTGTGGACGCCGGAGCAGGAGGAGGCGGCGCGCCGGCTGGCGCAGGAGATCAGGGACGTCCCGAGCAGCGAATGGGTGCTCAACGTCGCCGTCAACCTCGCCAACGTGGCGGCGGCCAAGCTCGACGCGGGGATGGCCCCCGACGCCCAGCTCGCGATCGACGCCCTCGCCGGGATCGTCAACGCGACCGGCCCCCGGCTCGGCAGCGCCGAGGCGCCCCTGAGGGACACGCTCGCCCAGCTCCAGATGGCGTTCGCCCAGAGCGTCTCGCTGCCGTCCGACGGGCCGGCGCCCCCCGGCCGGCCCTAGAGGTCCGGCGCCGGCTTCGGCAGCGCGGCGAGGAGGTTCGCCATCTCGAGGGCGACGACCGCCGCCTCGCCTCCTTTGTTGCCCAACTTGCCCCCGGCTCGCTCGGCGGCCTGCTCGGTCGTGTCCGTCGTGAGGACCCCGAACGCGACGGGGACCCCCGTGGCGCGCGCCGCGTCCGCGATCCCCGACGCGGCCGCGTGGGCAACGAAGTCGAAGTGCGGCGTCTCGCCGCGGATCACGGCTCCCACGCAAACGATCGCGTCGACCTCGCCCGACGATCCGATGCGATGGGCGGCGAGCGGAAGCTCGAAGGCGCCCGGGACCCAGGCGGTCGAGAGATCGTCGTCGCGCACGCCATGGCGGCGCAGCTGGTCGAGCGCTCCTTCGAGCAGACGGCGCGAGATCGTCTCGTTGAACCGGCTCGCGATCACGCACACACGCAGGTGGTCGCCGCGCAGCACTCCCTCGTACTCCTGCATCTACCGCGTCTCCTCCCCCGCGTCGGCGCGCCCGGCGTGGGCGCCGCCGAGGCCCGGCTCGAGCAGATCGAGCAGGTGCCCGAGCTTGTCGCGCTTCGTGGCGAGGTAGCGCGCGTTCTGCTCAGTGGGAGCGCTCTGGAGCGCAACCCGCTCCGTCACCGTGACGCCGTATGACTCGAGGCCCGCCTGCTTCCCGGGGTTGTTCGTAAGCAGCCGCACGCCGGCGACGCCGAGATCGGCGAGGATGCTGGCGCCTACGCCGTAGTCGCGCGCGTCGGGCGCGAAGCCCAGCTCGACGTTGGCCTCGACGGTGTCCAGCCCCGCGTCCTGAAGAGCGTAGGCCTCGAGCTTGTGCCGCAGTCCGATGCCCCTGCCCTCGTGACCGCGCAGGTACACGAGGACGCCGTGATCGGCCGCCGCGATCAGACGCATCGCCTCGCGCAGCTGCGAACCGCAGTCGCATCGAAGGCTGCCCAGCACGTCGCCGGTGAAGCACTCGGAGTGGACGCGCGCGAGGACGTCGTTCCGCCCCTCGGGGCTGCCCCGCACGAGTGCCATATGCGTGCGACCGTCGAGGGACTCGTACGCGATCGCGCGCAGCGCCCCGAGGTCGGTGGGGATCGCCGCCTCGACGATGCGTGTCACGAGACGCTCTCGGACGCGCCGGTACGAGATCAGGTCGGCGATCGAGATGATCCGGAGGTCGTGGCGGCGCGCGAACTCGCGCAGCGCGTCCAAGCGCGCCATCGAGCCGTCGTCGTTGACGATCTCGCAGAGGACCCCCGCCGGCGCCGAGCCCGCGAGGCGCGCCAGGTCGACCGCGGCCTCCGTGTGCCCGGGCCGGCGGAGCACACCTCCGGCGGTGTAGCGGAGCGGGAACACGTGACCCGGCCGCCTGAGCGCCTCCGGCTTCGCGTCGGGGTCGATCAGCGTCCTGATGGTTGTCGCCCGGTCGCGCGCGGAGATCCCGGTCGTCGTGCTCCGCGCGGCGTCGACGCTGACGGTGAAAGCGGTTCCCATCGTGTCGGAGTTGTCCGGGGCCATGAGCGGAAGCTGCAGCTCGCGCAGGCGCTCCGCCTCGAGGGGCACGCAGATGATCCCCGAGCAGTGCCGCACCATGAACGCGACCGCCTCCGGGGTGACCTTGTCCGCCGCGAGGATGAGGTCGCCCTCGTTCTCTCGCGACTCGTCGTCCACAACTATCACCATGCGCCCCGCGCGCACGTCGGCGATCGCGTCCTCGACCGAGGACAGGCCCGAGCCCGTCTCGCGCCGCTCAACCTTCACGGCCGCTCCCGACGAGCCGGGCGACGTACTTCGCGATGAGGTCGACCTCGAGATTGGCGCGCGCGCCGGGACGCGCGCGTCCGAGCGTGGTCGAACGCAGCGTGTGAGGGATGAGAGCCACCTCGAAGGAGGTGCGGCCGGCGTCGACGACGGTCAGCGAGACGCCGTCGAGCGCGACCGAGCCCTTGGGCACCACGTAGCGGAGCATCTCCTCGTCGGCGCGCCACCACATCCTCCGACCGCCGTCGTCCTCCTCGACGCGGACCGCCTCCGCGACCCCGTCGACGTGGCCCTGCACGAGGTGGCCTCCGACGCGGTCGGCCAGGCGCGCGGGGAGCTCGAGGTTGACCTCGTCGCCCCTGCCTACGTCGGCGAGGGTCGTCCGAGCGAGCGTCTCCTCCATGACCTCGGTCGCGAAGCGTCTGCGGCTCGCGCGCGTCGCCGTGAGGCAGACGCCGTCGACGCCGATGGAATCGCCTCGGCGCAGCGCGCGCGCGACGGCGGGGCAATCCACCACGAGCTCCATGGTGCCGTTGCGCCGCGCGGCGCGGACGCGGCCGGTGTGGGAGACGATCCCCGTGAACATCAGGCGCCGCTCCGGTGCAGCTCCCACACGACGTCGTCGCCCACCCGCTCGACGCGGGTGGTCCGCCAGCGGGCGGAGTCGCCCATGGTGGCGACCCCGAGGTCGCCGAGCGCACCCCCCGCGCCTCCCAGCAGGACGGGACCGAGGTGGAGCTCGACGCGATCCACGAGGTCGTCGCGCAGCAGCGACGTCGCCAGCCGCGCGCCCCCTTCGCACACGACCTCGAGGAAGCCCTCCGCGCCCAGCCGCTCGAGCAGCGCCGGCAGCGCGACACCCTCGGGCGCGGACGGCAGGGTCACGACCTCCGCGCCCGCCTCCTTCCATCCCACCTGCACGTCGTGCGGACAGTTCTCCGTCGTCGCAACGAGCACGCGCCCCCCGGAGGCGAAGACGCGGGCCGAGGACGGGACACGACCCGCCCCGTCGACCACGACGCGAGCCGGCTGTCGCGCCGCCCCCACGGAGCGCGCGGTGAGCTGCGGGTCGTCCACGAGCACGGTGCCCGCGCCGACCATGACCGCGTCCGCGCGCGCGCGGCGCTCGTGCACGCGCCGCCTCGCTCCGGGCCCGGTGATCCAGCGCGACGACCCGTCCGCCGCGGCCGTGCGGCCGTCCATGCTCTGCGCCAGCTTCAGCGACAGGTAGGAGCGGCCCGTGCTTCGTTGGTGGAGGTAGGGGGCGTTGGCGAGTGCCGCCGCGCGCGCCCCCACCCCCACGGTGACGTCCACACCCGCGGCCCGAAGCGCCGCGATGCCGCGCCCCGAGACGCGCGGGTCGGGGTCGACGAGCGCGACCACGACGCGGCGGACGCCGGCGCGCACGAGGGCGGGCGCGCACGGGGGCGTGCGACCGTGATGGGAGCAGGGCTCGAGGGTGACGTACACGGTCGCCCCGGGAGGCGAGCCCGCGTTCGCGAGCGCGACCATCTCGGCGTGGGGCGTCCCCCGCCCCCGGTGGGCTCCCTCGCCCACGATCCGGCCGGCGACCACGACCACGGCCCCGACGCGCGGGTTCGGCGAGGTGAAGGGAGCGGAGAGCGCGAGCTGCAGCGCCCTCGCCATGAAGCGCTCGTCGTTCCCGCTCATCCCACCTCTCCGACGTCCTGACGGTCCCGTCGGGGACGGAGGCGGGGAAGGCCGGCGCGCGCGGCGACCGGCTCGCTCTTCTCCCATCCGGACTTCGAGCCTGCCCCGCAAGCTCTTCACCGTCGGTTCCGGGATCTCACCGGATCGGCCCCCGTGGTGCCACGGGGGTTCGCGGACTATCCGGCGGCTCTCGCCGCCGTGCCGCCGGTCGGGAATCACACCCTGCCCCGAAGAGACGTATCTATTCGATTGGCGGGCGCGTTGCCCGCGCCCGCATCTCGATTATAGGACCCTGACCGCGCTCAGCCGTCGAGGCGGATGATGCGCCGCCTTCGGTCCCCGTGCGGCGGCGGCTCCCCCGTCACGCGTCGCCTCTCCTCGCCGGCGCGCCGGTCGAAGGCGTAGCTCGAGCCGTCCTGTGCCTTGGCGAACCGCTTCATCTCCGCCGCGCTCTCCGATGCCTCCCAGTGCGTCAACGCGGGGCGATTGACGCTCGTCGCGATCCCGATCGAGATCGTAGAGAGCGGATACCGACGCACCTCCCCGAGCCTGTCGGGCACCTCGAGGTAGCCGCGCGCGACATCCGCCGGCTCGTACAGTCCGAGCACGAGGCGGTCCCACTCCGCGACCACATCGCGCGCGATCGGCTCGGCACGATCGGGCTCGACGATCACGATGATGTCGTCCCCGCCGACGTGACCCACGAACCCCTCCTGCGCGTGCTTCCTGACGACGGCAACCGTCGTGTTGGCTTCGAGCTTTATGACCTCGTCGCCGCGGAGGAACCCGTAGCGGTCGTTGTAGGCCTTGAAGTTGTCCAGGTCGACGTGCAGGAGAGCGAACGGCTCCCCCGACTCGGCCCGCCGCCTCAGCTCCCGTTCGATCAGCGCGTTGCCGGGAAGGTAGGTCAGCGGGTTCATCCCGCCGAGCTCGTAGCTCCTGCGCATCGCCGCCTCGATGCGCATCCGGAGCTCGTCCGCGCGCGGCGGCGCGACGACATAGTCGTTGGACGCGGCGGTGACGTGGGACAGGGTCGTGGGATCCAGCGCGGCGTCCACGACCACGACTATGGGGACGCCCCGCGTCGCGGCGTCGCTGCGCAGCCGGCGGCTGACCTCGAGGGCGTCGCCGGGAGCGCGCGTCGCGTCGAGCACGACGAGATGCGGCGGATATGTCTGCGCGTGCTGCAGGAGGGCGTCGGCGTCGGCGATGCCCCGGGCGCGCCCGCCGGAGTCGGCAAGCGCGGATGCCACGAGCGCGACGAGGCCCTCGTCGCCGACCACCGCGACCTCTGCACCGTCGCCCTCGGTCGCCGACGGCGCGGGCGAGGGACGGTCCATCGCGGCGCGGATCGACTCGACGACGCGGTGGGCCGGCTGCCGGCGGCCGACGTGCGCGACCGCGCCGAGCCGAAGCGCGTCGGCGACGAGGTCTTCGCTCTCCGGCCCCGACAGCACCACGACGCGCGCGCGCGGCTCCAGCTCGAGGATCCGGCGCACGAGGTCGACGCCGCCAACGACCGGAAGCTCGAGGTCGGCGACGACGACGTCGGGCGACGCCCGCTCCACAGCCTCCAGTGCCCGCCGCCCATCGTGGGCGGCCCCCACGACCTCGACGTCCTCGTGGGCGCCGAGCTCCATGCTGAGCATGAGGGAGTGGTCCGGAAGGCTGTCGCACAGCAGGACGCGCGCGCTCACGTCGCCGCTCCCGCGCGCCCCCGCCTCCGGTCGGCGGCGAAGCTCGAGCCCTGCTCTCGCTTCGCGAACTGCTTCATCTCGGTCGCGATCTCCGCCGCCTCCCAGTGACTCTCGATCGGGCGGTCGGTGTTCGAAGCGATCCCTACCGACACGGTCGCGAGGGGAACGCGGTGGACCTGGTTGCGCCGGTCGGTGACCTCGATGAAGCCCCGCTCGGCGTCGTCGCCGTCGTAGAGGTCGCGCACGGTTCGGTCCCAGGTCGCGCACACCTCCTTGGCGGCCGCCTCCGCCGCCTCCGGATCGACCACGACGAGGAAGTCGTCGCCGCCGATGTGGCCGACGAAGGCATCGCGGGCGTCGACGGTGTCGAGTGCCTGCGATAGGCACTTCGCCAACGCTTTGATGGCCTCGTCGCCGCGCAGGAACCCGTAGCCATCGTTGAACGCCTTGAAGTTGTCGAGGTCGACGTAGAGGACGGCGAAGCGCGCGCCGTCGCCGATGCGGCGCGCGAGCTCCTCGCGCACGTCCACGTTGCCGGGCAACCCGGTCAGGGGATCGAGGCGGTGCGCCTCCCGCCGACGCCGGAGGACGGTCTTCACCCGAGCCACCAGCTCCCTCGGGTCGAAGGGCTTGACGATGTAGTCGTCCGCGCCCGCGGTGAGCCCCACGACCTTGTCGACGGGAAGCGACTTCGCCGTGAGCATCATCACCGCCGCACTCGCCGCCGACGGGTCGGTGCGCAGCCGCCTGCAGACCTCCAACCCGTCGAGCCGGGGCATCATCACGTCGAGCAGGACCAGAGCCGGCCTGAGCTCCGCCGCGCGCGCGAGGGCCTGCTCGCCGTCGGAGGCGGTTGCGACCGCGTACCCCTCGAGCCGGAGGTTGACCTCGACGAAGCGCACGATGTCCTCGTCGTCGTCCGCCACGAGGATCAGGCTCGAGCCCTCGGCCATCAGCTCGCCTCGCCGTGCGACAGCATGTCCAGCCTCTCCCTCATCCGGGCGGCGGCCGCAGGAGCGTCCACTCCGTCGTAGACCGCGCTCCCGGCCACGATGATGTCGGCCCCGGCGCCGACCACGACGTCGACGGTCGAGAGGTTCACCCCGCCATCGACCTCGACGTCGACGGCCGCGGATGAGGCATCGACCATCTCCCTCGCCCTCTTGATCTTGGGCACGACCTCCGGCATGAAGGCCTGGCCGCCGAAGCCCGGGCGCACGGTCATCATAAGGAGCACGTCGAGCTGGGACAGGAGGGGGGCGGCGATCTCGACGTCGACGTCCGGGTGGACCGCGACCCCGGCGCCGGCCCCCGCGGCCCGGACCGCCCCCGCGACCTCGTCGGGACGCTCGGTCGTCTCGGGGTGGAACGAGATCCTCGTCGCTCCCGCGTCGGCAAACGCAGCCGCGTAGCGGGCGGGGTGGGTGATCATGAGGTGCACGTGCAGCGGCACGTCGCACGACCGCCTCACCGCCGCCACGGTCGAGGGACCGAACGTGAGGTTGGCGACGTAGTGGCCGTCCATCACGTCGAGGTGGAACCAGTCCACGATCTCCGCCACGGATGCGATCTCGTCGCCGAGCCGGGCGAAGTCGGCGGTGAGTATCGAGGGCGCCAGGAGCAGGCGGCCCCGCCGCGCGAGGGTCACTCGAGCCGCTCCCCCGCCGTCAGCCGCAGCCCCCGCGCGAGCTCGGCGCCCGCCATGCGTCTCCTGCCGGCGAGCTGGACCTCCTCCAAGGCGAGGTCACCCGAGCCCGTCCCGGCGAGGAGCTCTCCGTCGCCGGACAGGGCGCCCGGAGCGAGCCCGGACGAGGGCCGCGGCCGGGCTCGGTGGAGCTTGAGGCGCCGCTCGCGCAGCGTGGTCCACGCCCCCGGCGACGGATTGAGGGCCCGGACGTGGTCGGCGAGGGCGCGGGCCGTCCGCCCCCACTCGACGCGGGCCTCCGCCTCGGACACCTTGGGGGCGTAGGTGGCCCCGGCATGGTCCTGCTCGCGGGGGGAGACGGCCCCCGAGGCGTAGCCGGCGAGCGCCTCGGCGAGCACCGGCGCGCCCAGGCGCGCGAGGCGATCCCCCAGCTCCCCCGCGCTCTCCTCCGGGTCCACGGGCACGGCGCGCCGGGCCAGCACCGGACCCTCGTCCATGCCCTCGGTCAGGACGATGACCGACACCCCGGTCTCGGCGACCCCGTCCATGAGGGCGCGCTGGACGGGGGCCGCTCCCCTGTAGGCGGGAAGGAGCGAGAAGTGCAGGTTGACGAACCCGAGCGGGGGGACCTCGAGGAGGTCGCCGGGCAGGATGCGCCCGTAGGCCACGACGACGCCGGCGTCGGGCGCAAGCTCCTCGACCCGGGCGCGCAGGTCCGGATCGCGCGCGCCCATGGGCTGGAGGACCTCGAGGCCGGCCGCCCGCGCCGCCTCCTTGACCGCGGACGGTCGAGGTGCGAACCCCCGGCCCGCGGGGCGGTCGGGGTTGGTGACGACCGCGGCGACGTCGACCCCGGCGTCGAGGAGCGCCTCGAGGCTCGGCACGGCCCACTCCGGGGTGCCGAAGAAGACGACCCTCACCCCGCCCCGGACGGCGTCCTCAGAGGGCGCCTTCGGTGGGTCCGGCGGGGGCGGCGAAGCCGAGGAGGCGGCTCCTCAGCACGCCCAGGGCCTCCTGTCGGAGGCTCTCCGGGAGCCGGTCGACGAACAGGATGCCGTCGAGGTGGTCGATCTCGTGCTGGCACACCCGCGCCAGGAGGCCCTCGGCCTCGATCGTCACCGGCTCTCCGCGGGCGTCCCGGCCCGTGACCGCCACCCACTCGGCGCGCTCGACGGGATAGGTCAGGCCCGGCAGCGACAGGCAGCCCTCGTCCATGACGACGGTCGCGGCCGAGCGCTCCTCGATCACCGGGTCGACGACGGCGCCGTGGCGGTCGTCGACCTCCCACACGAAGATGCGCTCGAGCACGCCCACCTGGGGCCCGGCGAGGCCCACCCCGGGGGCGGCTCTCATCGTGTCGAGCATGTTCGAGATGAGGGCCCGCTGCTCGTCACCGATGCGCTCGACCGGGCGCGCCCTCTGGCGCAGCACGGGGTCGCCGAACTGCCTGATGGGAAGGACCGCCACGACACCTCCACGACGGGGCCCGGCGGCTCAGCGCGGATCGACGTCGACGCGCAGGCTGTTGCCGGGCGGGACGCGAGCGAGGATACCGCGCAGGCCGTCGGCCACCTCGGTCGCGTCGACGCACTTCACGAGGGCCTCGAGGGCGGGCTCGCCGAGCCCCGGGGCGGTCGGCGCCGGCCCCAGGACGCGGGCCCCGGCGGCGACGCACGCCCGCACGGCGTCGACCGCGATCTCGGCCCGCCGGGGGCCGCGGGCGGTGAGGGCGATCAGCTCGGAGAAGGGCGGGTAGGCGAGCTCGGCCCGGGCGTCGAGCTCCCGCCGCAGCCAGAAGCCGTAGTCCGCGCGCGCGATCGCCTGCAGGGCGTGGTGGCCCGGCTCCGAGCACTGCACGAGGAGGCGCCCGCCATCGGACGCGGGCCCGGCCCACTCCGCCATCGCGACGAGCGCCCGGTAGGCGCTCTCCGCGGCGCGGAAGTCGGGCCTCCGGATCAGCGCGTCCGCGTCGAGCACCGCCACGACGGAGACGTCCGGGCGCAGCGCGGGCTTCGTCCCGACCCACGTCGTGACGTAGACGTCGGGCTCGCGCCGTCCCGGTCCCTCCTCGGCGAGCACCTCGGGGTCCATGCGGGCCACGGACGCGCGCGGCCACGCGCGCGCGACCTGCTGCGCCAGCCGCTCGCTGCCGGCCCCCATGAAGCGCCACTCGCGCTCCCCGCACGACGGGCACGTCTCGGGGGGCGCGTCGGTGAGCCCGCAGCGGGGACAGCGCACCCGCGCGGGCCGGTGCCCGCTTCCCCGGTCGAAGGCCATCCCCGACTCGCACCGCGGACAGCGCAGGGAGCGGCGGCACGAGGCGCACCACAGAGCCCGGGCGTAGCCGCGGGCGGGGGCGAGGAGGGCGGCGCGCGCCCCCTCCCGGAGCGCGTCGGTGACCCTTCGGTGCAGGAGGCGCGACACGATCCCGTCCGAGGGACGGGGCGCGAACTCGACCGCGGGACGCGCGGCCCGCTCGAGAGCACGGGGGGCCGCGACGCCGCGGGCGCGCCCGGTGAGCACGGCGTGCCCCGCCTCCACCGTCGGCGCGGTGCTGATCAGGACGCACGCCGACCCCTCGACCCGGGCACGGTGAAGGGCGACCCGCCGGGCGTCGTAACGGGGGCTGCGCGTCTCCTTGAGGGAGGGGTGGTCCTCCTCGTCGACCACCACGAGGCTCGCGTGCGGCGTCGGCGCCAGGACCGCGGCGCGCCCTCCCGCTCCGATGTCGAAGCCGGTCGCGAGGCGCAGCCATGCCTCCGCCCGGTCCCGGTCGGAGCGGCTCGAGTCGACGCGGGCGACGTCGGGCCAGCTCTCCTCGAGAGCGTCGATGACGTCCGAGCCGTAGCGCACCTCCGGAACCGCGACGAGCGCGGCCCCCGGACCGCGGGCGGCGACGATCTCCGCCACCAGCCGGCCCCGCGGCCTCCCGGGAAGCGCGCGCACCACCCACACGCCGCCGGCCCCCGACCGCAGCGCCTCCACCAGGGCCGCGCCCCCCTCGTAGCGCAGAAGCGTCTCCGGCGGGGGGCCGGGCCCCCCGGCGGGGGCCGGGCGCGGGCGCACGCGCACGCGCCCCGGAACGGAGCGCGCGAGCGCGGCACCGAAGGGCACGCAGTAGCGGCGAGCGACCCAGCGCATCACGTCGAGCACGGGTGGAGGGCAGACCGCCTCGGGGACGACGAGGGCCGCGAGCTGCTCGAGGGGCCGGTCCGGGGCCGAGCGGCCCACGCGCGCCACGACCCCGCGCACGCGGCGCCCGCCGAAGGGCACCCTCACGAGCGACCCGGCCGCCACGGACCCGGCCAGCTCCTCGGGCACGAGGTAGTCGAACTCGCGGTCGACCCTCCACGCGGGCACGAGCGGGACGACGGAGGCGACGAGTGCGTCCGGCGCGGGCCGGCGGGCGGAGGTCCCCGGCGAGGTCGCGGGGTGTGACCCGGTCAGGCCGGCGGGGCGGGCCTCAGGGCGAGGCGACCCGCCGCAGATCGTCGGCCCGGTCCGTCCGCTCCCACGTGAAGTCCTTGTCGGAGCGGCCGAAGTGTCCGTAGGCGGCCGTGTTGCGGTAGATGGGACGTCGCAGGTCCAGCTCCCGGATGATCGCCGCGGGACGCAGGTCGAAGCACTGCTCGATCGCGTCGAGGATGCGATGGCGGGGCACCGATTCGGTCTCGAAGGTCTCGATCGACAGCGAGACGGGGTGGGCGACCCCGATCGCGTACGCCACCTGGATCTCGAAGCGGTCGGCGAGCCCGGCGGCTACGACGTTCTTGGCCACGTAGCGCGCCGCGTAGGCGGCCGACCGGTCGACCTTGGTCGGGTCCTTGCCCGAGAACGCCCCGCCGCCGTGGCGGGCCATGCCGCCGTAGGTGTCGATGATGATCTTGCGCCCGGTGAGGCCCGTGTCGGCGCGCGGGCCGCCGATCTCGAACAGGCCGGTGGGGTTGACGAGGAACTTCGTCGCGCTCGTGTCGAGGTGGGCGGGGATAAGAGGCTCGATCACGTGCTGCAGGAGGTCGGGGGTGAGAAGCGTCTCGATGTCGACGTTGGGCTGGTGCTGGGTCGAGCACACGACCGTCTCGAGGGTCTCGGGCCGCCCGTTGACGTAGCCGATCGTCACCTGCGTCTTGCCGTCCGGGCGCAGGTAGGGCAGCACCCCCGCCTTGCGCACCTCCGAGAGCCGCTGCGCGAACCGGTGCGCGAGCCAGATCGGCATCGGCATGAGGTCGTCGTTGTCGCGGCAGGCGTATCCCACCATCATCCCCTGGTCGCCCGCGCCGAGGCTGTCGCGCTCGGCGTCGGCCGCGTCGCCGTGGCGCTCCTCGTAGGACTGGTCGACCCCCCTCGAGATGTCGGGAGACTGCTCCTGGATCGCGACGCCCACCCCGCACGTCGCGCCGTCGAACCCGATCTTCGAGCTCGTGTAGCCGACGTCGGTGATCGTGCGCCGAACGACCGCGGGGATGTCGACGTAGGTAGAGGTCGTGATCTCGCCCGCGACGAGTACGAGGCCGGTCGTCACGAGCGTCTCGCACGCGACCCGCCCGAAGGCGTCGTCGGCGATGATCTCGTCCAGGACCGCGTCCGAGATCTGGTCGGCGAGCTTGTCGGGGTGGCCCTCCGTGACGCTCTCGGACGTGAACAGCGTCAGCCCCTCCCTGCCGGTCATGGACGCATCCTAAGGGGTGCGCCCGAACCGGCACCGGAGTCCGTCCGGGCGTCGGTAGCGTGGGGGCGATGCGGTTCGACGCGCCCGCCGCCGCACGCGACCTCGCGCGCGAGCTGAGAGCATCCGGGACGGCGCAGCGCGCCGCAGCGGAGAAGCACTACCTCGAGAGCGACCTCGACTTCTTCGTGCAGCGGTTCGTGCGCGCGGCGGGACCTGGGCGCTGGTCGATCCCCTCGCGGTGCACGTCCTCAGCGCGAGTTCTTCATCCGCAAGGCGATCGGCTGGGTCCTGCGCGACACGTCCAAGACGCGGCCGGGCGAAGTCTTCGCGTGGCTCGGCCCGCGCGCGCACCGGGTCTCCAGCGTCACGGTCCGCGAGGCGGTCAAG
>DATADD010000108.1:0-20050 GCA_036258675.1 Actinomycetota bacterium
AGGTGCGGGAGGAAGAAGTGTGCAAGATCCCGGGGGTCGGGCCCGTGCCGCCTCGGGTTGCTCGGGAGATAGCCAAGAACGCCTTTCTGTCCGGGGTCTTGTACGACGGGGTCGACCTGCGCCACTTCGCCCGGTGGTCCCGGGGGATACCGGTCGAGGTCGCGGTCGCCCTCGAGCTGGGAGACCCTCCCGAGTTCGACGGGGTCGCGTGCGCGACGTGCGGCAACCGTTTCCGCACCGAGTTCGACCACCTCGAGCCGCACAGCTCAGGGGGTCCCGTGTCGACGACGAACATCAATCCGCTCTGTTGGACGTGTCACCGCGACAAGTCGGCGCGCGACCGCAGGGCGGGCAAGCTGGGACCGGCGGGAGGCGCGCGCAACAGGGCCGACGGGAACGGGGCGAGGGGCGAGCCGCCCGAGCCGTGACGCGGTTAGTCCCGGCTCCCCCAGTCGGGCGCGAAGTCGATCGCCGGGCTGGTCGTCACCTTCCTCACCAGCCGCCCCGTCTCCGCCGTGATGATCGCGATTCCATGTTCTCCCGCAACCGATGGGGACGTGTGCCGGCGGTCTACGAGATGAGATTCGATGGAACCGAGGTCTCCCGCCTCACGCCTCTGCGCTGCGCGCCGGGTTCCCGACTGGTCGCCCGATGGAACAGGCTGCGCCCGATACGAGGCCGCGGCCGGTCCGCTCGATGCCTACTCAGGCGTGACGTAGGCGGCCGTGAGACCTCCGTCCACGAGGAACGTCGCGCCCGTCACGTAGGAGGCGTCGTCGCTCGCGAGGAAGAGCGCGCCCTGCACCACCTCCCGGGGCTGGGCGAAGCGGCCTAAGGGAACGTGCACCATGCGTCGCTCGAGCGCGCCGGGCGTCTGCTCGAACAGCCGCATCAGCAGCGGCGTCTCGACCGGGCCCGGGCACAGGGCGTTGACGCGCACGCCGCGGCGCGCGAACTCGACCGCCAGCTCCCGCGTCATCGCCAGGACCGCCCCCTTCGAGGCCGTGTAGGAGATCTGCGACGTCGCCGCGCCGAGGATCGCGACGAAGGAGGCGACGTTGATCACCGAGCCGCCGCCGCGGTCGAGCAGGCGCGGGATGCCGTGCTTGCAGCAGAGGTACACGCCCTTGGTGTTGACGTCTTGGACCCGTTGCCACGCGTCGACCTCGGTGTCGAGGATGGATGCGTCGTCCTCCGGCATGATCCCTGCGTTGTTGTAGAGCACGTCCACGCCGCCGTAGCGCTCGGCGGTTGCCTCGTACATCGAGCGCACGCTGTCGCCGTCCGTCACGTCGACCTTGAAGAAGAAGGCGTCCTCGCACTCCGACGCGGTCTTCTCCCCCGCCTCCTCGTTGACGTCGGCGACGCACACGCGCGCGCCCTCGGACGCGAACAGCAGCGCGGCCTCTCGGCCCATCCCCGAGCCGGAGCCCGTGATGACGCAGACCTTTCCCTCGAGCCTGCCCATCACGTCTCCATGGACACGTACACGTTCTTCACCTCGGAGTAGCCCTCGAGGGCCTGCATGCCCAGCTCTCGCCCGAAGCCGGACTGCTTGAAGCCGCCGAACGGCGTCGCCGGGCGCACCGACGTGTTCGAGTTGATCGACAGCACGCCCGTCTCGATCCCGCGCGCGGCACGCATGGCGCGCCCCACGTCGCGCGTCCAGATCGAGCCCGACAGCCCGTAGGGCGTGTCGTTGGCCATGCGGATCGCATCCTCTTCGTCCCCGAACGGGATCACGCACGCCACCGGCCCGAAGATCTCCTCCTGGGCGCGGCGGTCGCCGTTGTCCACCGGAGCCATGATCGTCGGCGGGAACCAGAAGCCCTTGCCGTCCGGCGCGTCGCCGCGGTAGGCGATGTCGCCGTCCACGTAGGACGCGACCTTCTCGCGGTGCGCGGCCGACACGAGCGGGCCCATCTCGGTGGCCTCGTCCTGGGGGTCGCCGACGCGCACCTTGGCGGTAGCGTCGATCAAGAGGTCGAGGAACCTGTCGTAGGCGTCTCGCTGGACGAGGATGCGGCTGCGCGCGCAGCAGTCCTGGCCCGCGTTGCCGAACACCGCCGCGGGAGCCGAGCGCGCCGCGGCCTCGAGGTCGGCGTCGGCGAAGACCACGTTGGCCGACTTGCCGCCGAGCTCCAGCGTCACGCGCTTGATCGTGCCGGAGGCTCCCTGCATCACCTTGCGACCCACCGCGGTCGAGCCCGTGAACGCGATCTTTCGGATGTCGGGGTGCTCCACCATCCGCTGCCCGACCGGGTCGCCGGGCCCTACGACGACGTTGACGACCCCTTCGGGGATGCCGGCCTCGAGCGCGAGCTCGCCCAGGCGCAGCGACGTCAGGGGCGTCAGCTCGGAGGGCTTCAGCACCACGGTGTTTCCGCACGCGAGCGCGGGGGCGAGCTTCCACGTGGCGATGTTCATCGGGAAGTTCCACGGTGTGATGAGGCCGACGACGCCGAGCGGCTCGCGCAGCGTCAGGTCGACGCCGCCCGCGACGGGGATCGTGTCTCCGTAGGCCTTGTCGACCGCGCCCGCGTAGAAGTGGAAGACCTCGGCGACCATCCCGACCTCGCCGCGCGCGTCGGCTATCGGCTTGCCCACGTTGCGGCTCTCGAGCCGTGCGAGCTCCTCGGCGTTCTCCTCCACGAGGCCCGCCATCCGTCGAAGCAGGCGGGCGCGCTCCGCGGGGGCCACATCCCGCCAGCGGGGGAAGGCCGCCGCAGCCGCCTCGACCGCCGCGTCGACGTCCTCCGGACCGGCCATCTCGAGCTCGGTGATCGCTTCCTCGGTCGCCGGGTTGATCACGCTCGTGCGCATCGCATCCCCCTCATCACTTGCCCGTTGCATCGACCTTAGACGAAGCCGTCACGCGCGGACCCGCTCGACCAGGCCGTGATCCGACGACAGGGCGGCGCCTCATCGCGCCTCGAACACCGGGCGCAGGGCGAAATAGGTATCGCGGTAGCGCGCGTAGGCGTCGTCGTACGCGGCGCGCGAGGCGGGATCGGGCTCCTGCTCCCGGGGCTCGAAGTCGACGAACGCAGAGGCCGCGTCCGGGACGCCCTCGTAGAGGCCCGCCGCGACCGCGGCGAGCACGGCCGCGCCGGTGGCCGTCGTCTCGATCTCGCGCGGGACCCTCACCGGCAGCCCGGTGACGTCGGCCTTGATGCGCCTCCACAGCTCCCCCTTGGCGCCGCCTCCCACGAGCGTCAAGCGCCGGGTCTCGAGCCCGGCCGCCTGCATCGCCTCGAGGATGTCCCTGAGCGCGAACGCGCTCCCCTCGAGCAGAGCGCGCGTCATGTGGGCACGGGTGTGGGCGAGAGTGAGCCCCGAGAAGACGCCGCGCGCCGACCCGTTCCACTCCGGCGCCATGGCGCCCTGCATGCAGGGCAGGAAGACGAGGCCGTCGCTGCCCGCAGGGACCCGGGCCGCCGCCTCGGTGAGCAGGTCGTAGGCGTCGCCCTCCCCCTCTTCCTCGGCGCGCCGCTCGAGCGGGGCGAAGTGGTCGCGCCACCAGCGGAGGTTCCCTCCCGAGACGAAGCCGGGGTTCTCCAGCAGCCACGCGTCCGGGTCGGCGTGGGGGTGGCACTCCACGAGGCGCGTGGGGTCCTCGCGCGGCGCGTCGCTCGCCGCGCACACCGGCTCCGCGGTGCCCACGACGTCGCATACCTCGCCCGGCTCGAAGACCCCTCCTCCCAAGGTCGCCGCCATCTCGTCGCCGCACCCGACCGCCACGACGGTCGAGGGTGCGAGCCCGGTCGCCTCGGCGAAGTCGCGCGTGATCGTGCCGACCGCCTCGGGGGCCCCCGCGACCCGCGGAAGGAGATCCTCGTCGATGCCGGTCGCGTCCAGTAGCTCCCGCGACCACGCGCGCGTGCGGGGGTCGAGGAGCGCGAGCGACGACGCGTTCGAGGGATCGACGTAGCACTCCCCCGTCACCGCCTGGAGGACGAACGCGCCCGGCGGCATGACGCGTGCCACGCGCTTCCACGACTCGGGCTCCTCGTCGCGTATCCACATCGCCTTGAACACGGCGTGCGAGGAATCGAGGTTCGTCCCCGAGAGGCGGTAGAAGTCCTCGAGCGACACCTCCTCCGCCAGCCGGCGCGCCTGGGCCTCGGCGCGGCGATCCATCCAGATCATCGCCGGACGCACGGGCCGGCCGGCCTCGTCGCAGGCGACCATGCCGTCGAGCTGCGTCCCGAACGCGAGCGCCCGCACGCCGTCCGCGCCGGCCTCCGCGACGAGCGGGCCGATCGCCGCCGCGACCGCGGGAGGCCACTCGTTCGCGTCCTGCTCGGCCCACCCGGGGCGCGGGAACGAGAGCTCGTGCGGCTCGTAGCGAGACGCGATCAGTGTCCCGTCGCCCGAGTAGAGGGCCGCGTTCGTTCCCTGGCTGCCGACGTCGCAGCCGATCACGTGCGCGCCCTCGCGCGTCACGGCTCGATGACCACCTTGAGCCCGCTGCCGCTCCTGATCGCGGAGAAGCCCTCCTCGATGCGGTCGAGCGGAAGGCGGTGCGTCACGAGCCCCTCGAGGTCGTCGCGGCGCCGGTTGAGGTAGTCCATCGTGATGCGGTACTGGCGGTGGGTGGCGCCGTAGGAGCCGAGCACGGCGAGCTCCTTGTAGTGGAGCTGGTTCGCGTCGAACGGCGTGATCGGGTCGGCCTTGGGCAGGCCCGCGAAGTAGACGACGCGGGCCCGCCTGCCCGCCATCTCGAGCGCGGCTCGCTGCGCCTCCTTCGAAGGGGCGGCGACGATCACCCGCTCCGCGCCCTCCCCGTCGGTCGCGTCCATGACCTCGGACACGCCGTTGTCGTCGCCGGGGACGCCGGCCCGGTCGACGAAGCCGCCCACCACCTCCAGCGCGCGCTCGAGGCGCTCCTTGCTCACATCGAACAGCACGACCTTGGACACGCCGCGGTCGCGCGCGAGCACCGCCTGCATGCAGCCGATCGGCCCCGCGCCGAGGATCACCATGGTGTCGCCGTAGCCCGGGTCGGATACCTCCACGCCGTTGAGGGCGCATGCGAAGGGGTCCACCACGGTGGCCAGGTAGGGAGGCATCTCGGGGGGCACGGGGATGAGGTTCTTCGTTGCGATCGGCGGCACGGCGGCAACCTCCGCGAACGCACCCGCGTGGGGCACGTAGCCGTAGAGCTCGTGGCGCTCGCACAGGTTCTGGTAGCCGTCGAGGCACGACCGGCACGTGCCGCAGGTCAGGATCGAGCCGAGGAACACGCGCGCCCCCCTCTCGATCCCCTCGGGGAGGACCGCGTCGGGGCCCACCTTCTCGAGCGTCCCGACCGGCTCGTGGCCGAGCACCCACGGCGAGGGGGCGCGCGGGTCGCCGTTGAAGAAGGTGCGGGCGTCGGTCCCGCAGATGCCGCACGCCTCGACGCGCAGCACTCCGCCGGCGTCGTCCAGGGGCGGCTCGTCGGTGTCGGCCACATCGACGACGTCGACGTCGCGCATGAAGGCGGCCCTCACGACGACGCCCCTCCACCCACCTCCGACGCGAGCTCGTCGAGGGCCTTGTCGGCCGTCCACCGTTCCCGGATCACGCGCGCGAGCGCGCGCGTGATGAGCTGAGGGCGTTCGTGCATGAAGATGTTGCGTCCCACCGAGCAACCGATGGCGCCGGCCGACATCGCCACCTCCATGCGGCGCAGGAGCTCGCCGTCGTCGAGGCGCGACCCCCCCGCGAGCACCACGGGGGTTCCCGAGGCCGCCCCGACCAGCTTGGCGAAGAGGTCGCCGTCGCCGGGCCAGTTCGTCTTCACGATGTCGGCGCCCAGCTCCGTGCAGAGGCGCACGTTGCGGGCGAGGTAGTCGAACCCGTATCGCTCCTTGAGGTCCTCGACGGTCGCGTACGTCGTCGGGAACTCCGCCTCGGCGATGAACGGCATGCCGAGCCGCTCGCACTCACCTCCCACGGCCGCGAGCGTCCTGATCATGTCCCGTTCGTCGTCGGTGCCGAGGGCGACGAACAGCACCACTGCGTCGGCCCCGAGCCGGACCGCCTCGGCGACGGTGGCGATCTGCACCACTCGCCCTCGGTCTCCCGGATCGGCGGAGGCGGACAGCAAGAGCGCGAGGGAGGTGTCGCGGTCGAACGAGGGCTCGCTGCGCCCGATCATCCCCTTGCTCATCATGATCACGTTCGCCCCGCCGGCCACCGCCTCCGCCGTGCGCGTCTCGATGTCGGCGAGGGGCTCGAGGAAGGTGGGAGACGTCATCCCGTGATCGAGGGCGCAGATGATGGACACCCCGGCCGGGTCGATCACCCGCTTGAGCCGCATCCGCTTGCCGGTGCCCATCCAAGTCCTCCTCGCCGCGGCCTCCTCGTGGCGGCCTCCTCGTCGCGGGGCGACCGAGCATACCGACGCCCGGGTAGACACGCACGAGCCGCCGTCGCAAGATATGGGCAAGTCAGCCGGGGGGCGCGCCCTCGAGCGGGGCGCGGGCGCCGCGAGCAAAGAGAGGTGGGGGGGATGCAGACGTCGCAGCCCGCCGACGAACGGGCGATGGTCACCGAGGAGGTCGCGCCGGTCCTCGTCGCGAAGACGCTGGGGGCGTTCGACCTGCTGACGATCTTCATCGGTGTCGTGCTGTTCATCACGAACTCGGCCAGCCTCCAGTTCGCGGGACCGTCCCTGTTCGTCTTCTGGATCGTCGCCTTCGTGACGTTCCTGCTCACGGGGGCCTTCGTCACCGCACAGCTCGGGGGCATGTTCCCCGAGGAGGGGTCGCTGTACGTGTGGACCCACAAGGCGCTCGGGCCCTTCTGGGGGTTCTTCGCCGGGTTCGTGGCGTGGTGGCCCGGGCCCGTGGTGATGGTCCTGGCCGGAACCCTCGTGGTGACGTTCGCCCAGCAGATCGCCACCTTCCTCGACGCCGAGGTGTTCACGCAGAACTGGCAGGTGGGCCTTGTCGTGCTCGCCGTCCTGTGGTTCGGGGCCGCGATGTCCCTTCTGCGGATGCGGCTCACGCAAAGCTACGTCAACACGCAGTTCGTCTTCTACGCGGCCGCCATCTTCGTCATGGGCCTGGCCGGCGTCGTGTGGCTCGCGCAGGGCAACGCCGCCGCGAATTCCTTCGCCGCGGAGAACTGGAATCCCTTCCAGGGCGAGGCCGTCGTCCTGGGCATCCCCGGGCTCCTTACGGCCTACTCCTTCTGCGTGCTCGCGCTCCTGGGCATCGAGGTGCCCCTCAACATGGGCGTCGAGGTCCGCAGCGAGGACGCGATCAAGAAGTACCTGTTCTGGGGCTGCATCGTCGTGATGGCCGCGTACCTGTGGACGAGCTTCGGCAACATGGTCGTGGTGCCTCTGGCGGAGAACAACGCGACCACGGGCGGCGCCCAGGCGGTGGGTATCGCCATCGGCGAGGGGCTCGGGATCGTCGTCGCGTTGATCCTGATGTGGTTCTTCCTCACGAGCTCGATGGTCTACAACTACTCGTTCGCTCGCCTGCTGTTCGTCTCCGGTCTGGAGCGGCGCCTGCCCGCGAAGATCGGTGAGGTCAACAAGAACAAGGTGCCCGGCAACGCCGTGATCCTCCAGACGGTGATCGCCTCGTTGATCACCATCGTCGTCTTCTTCGTGATCGGTGAGGCGGCGGGTTCGGACCCGAACAAGCCCTACCTGGCGCTCCTCGCGGGCGTGACGATCGTGTGGTGCATCTCCACGGCGCTGCTGTTCCTGGACATCTTCTTCGCCAAGCGAGCGGACCCCGTTCGCTTCGAGGAGGCGCGCCGCGTGCCGGAAGGGTTCCTGTACCTCTGCGGCGGCGTCGGGTTCGTCGCCAACCTGGCCGCGGTGCTGTTCGTGTTCGTGGGGCAGTGGAACGCCGAGCTGTTCCCGACGCTCGGGGAGTGGAACACCTGGATGATCGTCATCACACTCGTCTCGGTCCTGACGGGCGTGGCGGTCTACGGCGTCTCCGAGATGACGAGGCGGCGCTCGCCGACCGCTCCCGCCCAGATCCCGGCGGGTGGCGGCGCGGGGAGCTAGCGCACGCTCCTTGTCGTGACAAGAGGCGCTGCCGCGGCCGGCCTTCGAGCCCGGGCCCAGGAGCGCCTCGCGCGCGAGCTGCCGGGCGCGATCGAGCTGCGACGGCGCCTCCACGAGGTCGCCGAGGTCGCTCATCGCGAGGACCGCACGAGGGCGGCGCTCTCGGACGCGCTCGGCTCCGGTGAGTGGGAGCCGGTCGCCGGAGGCAAGTCCCTGCTCGCCCGCAGCGACCCGGGGAGGGTGGGCATCGTCCTGCGCGCCGAGATGGACGCCCTTCCGATCGAGGAGGAGTCCGGCGCCCCCTACGCGTGCCGCGCCGGCGCGATGCACGCCTGCGGCCACGACGTCCACATGGCGGCCCTCGTCGCGGCGTTCCGAGCGCTGCGCTCGCTCGAGGACGCTCCTCCGTTCGCAGCCCTCTTCCAGCACTCGGAGGAGGCATACCCCTCGGGCGCGCTCGAGGTCGTGGAGGCGGGCGCCCTCGCGGGAGCGCACGCCGTCGTCGCCGCGCACGTCCACCCCGAGATCGAGTGGGGCGCGGCGTCCGCGGACGGAGGCGCGATCAACGCCGCCTCCGATTTCTTCGACATCACCGTGCGAGGCAGAGGCGGGCACGCCGCCTACCCTCATCGCGCCCGCGACGCGATCGCGGCCCTGTGCCACATCGTCGGCGCGCTCGAGCAGGCGGCGGCGCGGGCGATCGACCCCACGCACGGAAGCGTCCTCAGCGTCGGCTTCGTGAGCGGTGGCTCGGCCCACAACGCACTGCCCGACGGCGCGGCGGCCGGAGGCACCTTCAGGACCCTCGACGAGCGCGACCGGGAGCGCATGGCGGCGCTCGTCGAGAGCGTCGCGCACGCCGGCGCCCGCCTCTTCGAGTGCGAGGCAGACGTGTCGATAACCTTCGGCGAGCCGCCGCTGGTAAACGACGACGGGCTCGCGGCCGCGACCCGCGACGAGCTGCGAGCGCTCGGCGTCGCGCTCGGGGGCCCGCTGCGGTCGCTCGGCTCCGACGACTTCGGGTACTTCAGCGAGCGGTTGCCGAGCCTGATGGTCTTCGTCGGGGTCGGCGGCGCGCTGCCCTCCGACGTCGGCCTGCACCATCCCCGTTTCCTTCCCCCGGACGACGCCGTGCGGGCGGTGGCGACCGCGCAGCTGGCCGGGTTCCTCGCCGCCGCGCGCGCACACGGAGCCGGACCGTGGGCGTGAAGGACGGCGGGAGCCGCGCGCGTCCCGGGACCTATACGTCCCGCACCGCTCCCGCGGTCCCGCCGATCTACCAGTCGACCACGTTCGCGCTCGACGACGAGGTCTACGAGGACATCCACCGAGGCGGCCTCGAGGAGACGTGGTACTCCCGCTTCGGGAACCCGACCGTCTCGGCGGCCGCCGATGCGATCCGGGACCTCGAGGGAGCCGGGGCCGCGGTCATGACGAGCAGCGGGATGGGCGCGATCGCGACCACCCTGGTCACCCTGTGCGGGTCGGGAGACCGAGTGGTCGCGGCGCGGGAGCTGTACGGCGACACGCGCGACCTCTTCGTGCGCGATCTGCCTCGCATGGGGATCGAGATCGACTGGGTCGACTCCGACGACCTCGATGCGTGGGCCGCTGCGCTGCGGCGCCCGGCGCGGGTCGCATACGCCGAGTGCCTTTCCAACCCGCAGCTCAAGCTGCTCGACGTGCCGGAGGTGGCCGCGCTCGCCCGCCGCGCCGGTGCGGCCTTCGTGGTCGACAACACCTTCGCCTCGCCCTACATGGTCACTCCGCTCTCGCTCGGCGCCGACATCGTCGTCCACTCGGCAACGAAGTTCCTGAACGGACACTCCGACGTCATCGCGGGGTGCGTGGCGGGGCGCGCCGACGTCGTCGAGGATGTCCTCCGCAGGGTCATCACCTTCGGCACGAGCCTCGACCCGCACGCGGCGTACCTCGTGTGGAGAGGTCTGCAGACCTTCGAGGTGCGGCTCGCGCGCCAGTCGGCCTCGGCCACGAGGATCGCCCGCGCCCTCGAGGACAGCGCGGACATCGTGCGGGTCCACTATCCCGGGCTCGCCTCCTACCCCTGGCGCGCGACCGCGAAGCGGATGCTCGATCCGGAGCGCACCGGGGGGATGGTGACCTTCGTTGTGCGCGGCGGAGACGAGCGCGCGGCCCGCTTCATGCGGCGGCTCGAGGTAGCGCTCGAGGCGACCAGCCTCGGCGGGGTGGAGACGCTCGTGAGCGCTCCGTTCAACTCGTCGCATTTCTCGCTGTCGCCACAGGAGAGGTCCGCCGCCGGCATCGATCCGGGGATGGTGCGGCTGTCGGTCGGCCTGGAGGACGCCGACGCGCTGATCGCGGACCTCCGCACGGCTCTCGAGGAGACGCGGACGCACGAGGACGACGCGTGACCGGCGGGCGCGACCCGAGAGCGTGGAGCGGCGCGATGGAGGCTTTGAGGGCGCGCGCCGTGCGAGGGGTCGCGCTGACCGTGGTGGACAACGCCGGGGTGACGCGCGTGAAGGCGGTGCCGATCGGCCGCGTGGCGGACGCGGGGATGTGGGGAGTGGGGCTTTCCCCCGTCTTCGACGTCTTCCTCGTGAACGACGACATCACCTCGAGCAAGCACATCGGGGGTCCCGACGGCGACCTGCGCCTCGTCCCGGATCCGGCGAGGCTCACGGCGCTCGCCGCGCTGCCGGGGTGGGCGTGGGCGCCGGCCGACAAATGCACGCAGGAGGGGGGGTCGTTCGCGGGGTGCCAGAGGACGTTCGCGCGGCGCATGGCAGAGCGCGCGCGCGCGGCCGGGATCGAGCTGCAGATGAGCTTCGAGACGGAGTGGGTCCTGGGGCGCCGGGAGGAGGCCGGCATGGTCCCCATCGCACAGGGCCCCGCCTACGGGATGGAGGTCCTGATCCACGCGTCCGACTACGCCCGCGACCTCCTCGAGGCCCTGGGTGAGCAAGGCATCGCGGTCGAGCAGTTCCACCCCGAGTACTCGCCCGGCCAGCTCGAGATCTCGATCGCGCCCGCCGATCCGGTCGGGGCTGCGGACGTCAACGTGCTCCTGCGCCAGACGATCAAGGCCGTGGCCCGCCGCCACGGCCTTGCGGCCTCGTTCGCGCCCGCCGTCGTCGCGGGCCAGGTGGGCAACGGAGGCCACGTCCACTTCAGCGCGTGGGCCGACGGGGCCAACCTCTTCACCGGAGGCGGAGGGCCCCACGGGCTGACCGAGCGAGGTGAGTCCTTCGTCGCCGGGATCCTCGACGCCCTCCCCGCGCTGACCGCGATCGGCGCGCCCAGTGTCGCCAGCTACGTCCGGCTCGTGCCGTCGCACTGGGCCGGCGCGTACGCGTGCTGGGGGCTCGAGAACCGGGAGGCGGCGATCCGCTTCGTCACCGGTACCGCCGGGGTGCGCGCCGCGCGCGCCAACGCGGAAGTGAAGTGCTTCGACCACAGCGCGAACCCGTACCTCGTCGCGGGGGCGGTGACGGCTGCGGGGATCGACGGCATCCGAAGAGGCCTGCGGCTGCCTCCGGCGGTGAGCGGCGATCCCGCGCTGCGGCCGCCCGAGGAGCTCCACGAGGCCGGCGTCGCGCGCCTCCCCCAGAGTCTCGACGACGCGCTCGTGCACCTGGAGCGCTGCGACCTCCTGCGCGAGGCGATGGGCGAGGCTCTGTTCGAGGCGTTCGCGGCGGTGAGGCGAGGAGAGGCGGAGCTGTTCCGCGACCGCTCCCCCGAAGAGATCGTGGAGGCCACCCGATGGCGCTATTGACCGAGGCGCGCGCCTCGACCACCCTGCTCGACGACGTCCCCGTCGTGGACAACCACTGTCACGGCTTCGTGTCGGTCCCCGACGACATCACGCCGCCGCGCTGGCGCGCCTTCTTCACCGAGTCGCGCGAGGAGAGGACGCGCTCGACCCACGCCGCGACGATGGTCTCCTATCGGCGCGTGATGCACCGCCTCGCCGGTCTCCTCCGGTGCGAGCCGTCCGAGGACGAGGTCGTCGCTGCGCGCGCCCGGCTCGGCGAGCGGAAGGCGATCGGGATGCTGCTGCACGATGCGAACGCGGCCGCCCTGCTCGTGGACCGGGGCTATCCGCCGCCGGCGGAGGTGCTCCCCGACGACGAGGTGCGGCAGGCCACCGACGTTCGCATCGAGTCGCTGCTCCGCCTCGAGCCCCTCTTCGAGGAGCTGATCCGCGACCACGCCTCCGTCGCCGACGTCGTCGATGCCCTGCGGGCGCGCTTGTACGACCTGCGCGCGCAGGGGTTCGTCGGCCTCAAGTCGGTGGCCGCGTACCGCACGGGGCTCGACGTCTCGGAGTGGCCTCCGGAGGAGGTCGCGCGCCACCTCGCCGAAGCGCGCTCGCAGCAGGACGGCACGGGGGGCTACCGGCTGGCGTCGAAGCCATTGCTCGAGCACCTCTTGCTGGAGGCGCTGTCGGAGGCGTCGCGCCAGGAGCTACCGGTGCAGTTCCACGTCGGCTACGGCGACACCGACGTCGACCTGCTCCGAGGCAATCCCCTGTGGCTGCGGCCCTGGCTCGGGGACGAGCGCCTTCGGGGGATGACGTTCGTGCTCCTGCACGAGTGCTACCCCTACACGCGCGAGGGCGCGTACCTCGCCTCTGTGTACGACAACGTCTACCTCGACCTCTCCTACGGGATCCCCTTCCTCGGGTGGGCGGAGATGCTCGACTTCACCCGCGCCGCGGTCGCGGTCGCCCCCCTCTCCAAGCTGCTCTACAGCTCGGACGGGGTGGGCGTGCCGGAGCTGCACTGGGCGAGCGCCCACGACGCGCGGACGGTGCTCGGCGAGGTGCTGGAGGAGTGCCGCGCGCGAGGCGAGCTCACGCCCGAGGAGGCGCGGCGCGCCGGAGAGGACATCCTGTGCGAGAACGCCCGCCGCCTCTACGGCCTCGGGTGAGCATCCCGAAGAAGGCGGACGCTGCGCCGGTGACGACGGGGGTCGACGAGGCTCCTCCCGGCGCCCGCACCCCTGGTATAAACAGGCCGGGTCTCCCATCACCGTGGCCGCGCATGAAAGTTGGTTCAGACGTGCACGAGGGGCTCTGATCGCTCCATGACCAGTCTGCTCCACCTCGAGCTCGGGAAGCGGTACGGGACGATCGTCTCCGGCGAAGGGGTGTGGCTCGAGGACGCGACCGGGCGGCGCTATCTCGACGCGATGAGCGGCGGCTCCATGGCCTGCACGCTCGGCTACGGGCGGCGCGATCTCGTCGAGGTCGCGCGCGAGCAATCGCAACGGCTCGCGTTCGTGCACAACGAACGGCTCACGAACCCGGCGCAGGAGACCCTGGCGCGCGCGCTCGTAGAGGTCGCGCCCGCCGGCTTCACGCGCGTGCGGTTCGTCACCGGCGGGTCGGAGGCGAACGAGACCGCGCTTCGCATGGCGCGCGCGTACCACGTCGAGCGCGGGGAACCGCAGCGCGTCCGCGTCATCTCGCCGGCGCAGGCCTACCACGGCCCCACGATGGCGACGCTGTCTCTTACCGGGCGTCCGGGGCTGTGGGGTCCCTATCGCCCCTACATCGCCGATCACCTGCACATCCCGCCCGCAACCTCTCGCAACGACCCCACCGGAGAGGCCGCGCTCGAGGCGCTGGACCGCGCGCTCGAACAGGCGGGACCCGACAACGTGAGCGCCTACTTCTGCGAGCCGATCAGCGCCGCGGCCCTGCCGGCCTACACCCCTCCCGTCCGCTTCTGGGAGGGGCTCGCGGAGCGGCGCGAGCGCCACGGCTTCCTCGTGTGCTTCGACGAGGTCGTGACCGGCATGGGGAGGGCGGGCAACTGGTTCGCGGCGCACGACACCCCGCTCGTGCCCGACATCATCGCAACGGCCAAGGGCCTCGGTGCGGGCTATGCGGCGGTGGGCGCGGTCCTCGTGCAAGAGCACGTCTTCGAGGCGTTCGCAGCCGGGTCGCGCCGCTTCACGCTGGGTCACAGCTGGGACGGCGCGCCCGTGTCCTGTGCGGTCGGGGCCGCCGTCGTGGAGATCCTTCACCGGGAGCGCCTGGTCGAGCGCGTGCGCGAGCGCGGTGTGCGCCTGCGGGAAGAGCTCGAGCGTGAGCTCGCCGACGTGGCCATGGTCCGAGAGGTGCGCGGCCACGGTTTCCTGCTCGGCGTCGAGTACGCCGACCCGCGCGACCCAGGCTCCTTCCTCCCCGCGCAGCTGGGGGTGGCCGGCAGGATCGACGGCGCCGCGTTCGGAGACGGTCTCGTGACCCTCTCGACGCAGCCGACCCGCGACGGCTACGCCGGCGACCAGAGCCTGTTCGCGCCCGCCTTCACCAGCACCGAGGAGGACCTCGGCGAGATGGTGGCGCGCTTCGCGCGCGTGGTCCGCCGCGTCGCCGAGGAGGTCGACGGCGAGCTGGACGCGGCGCGCCCGGCGCCCGCGGTCTCGGGGGAGCGCCGATGACGGCGCCCGGGAGCGGAGCGCTGCGCGCGCTCGTCGTGCAGCACGAGGAGCCCACCCCGGCGGGCCTGGTCATGGATTGGCTCGGCGAGCGCAACGCCGCGGTCGACGTCTGGCGCATCGATGTCGAGGACAGAGAGGTCGACGCGCGCGACTACGGGTTGATAGTGCCGCTGGGCTCCGAGCATCCCGCCTACGACGACACGATCCCCTGGTTGGAGCCCGAGAAGCGCCTGCTGTTGGATGCGACGGACGCGGACGTGCCGGTGCTCGGGATCTGCTTCGGCGGCCAGTTGATGGCCCGGCTGCTCGGCGGCGACGCGTTCCGCTCCGAGATGCCCGAGATCGGGTGGCTCCCGACGCGCACGCACGACGCCGACCTCGTGTCAGAGGGTCCCTGGTTCCAGTGGCATTTCGACACCTTCACGCCGCCGCCGGGCGCCGAGGTCGTGGCCGACAACGAGGCGGGGCCTCAGGCCTTCGTCGCGGGACGCTGCCTGGGCGTGCAGTTCCACCCCGAGGTGACGCCGCGCATCATGGAGGACTGGGTGCGCGCCTACCGGCACGAGCTCGACGCCGAGGGGGTCGACCCCGACGGGCTGCTCGAGGAGACGCGCCGGCGCGCGGGCGCGGCGCGCGCCCAGGCATGGCGGCTGTTCGACGGCTTCATGGAGCGAGCCGGCGCGGACGACGCGACCCGGGCGTCGGCGCTCGAGGGCTGACGAGGACGACGGCGGGCGTGCACGCGACGATCGGCGTCGGGGAGACCAACGTGTTCCCGCGCCTCTTCGACCACGACTACCCCAACATCGAGCGGGGCGACGGGGTGCGCCTGTACCGCGCCGACGGCAGCCCGATCCTCGACGCCAGCTCGGGCGGAGCGATGGTGACGTGTCTGGGACACGGACCGTCGCCGGTGATCGAGGCCGCCGCGGCTCAGGGCGAGCGCATCGCCTACGTGTACAACCACCACTTCAGCAACGAGCCGGCCGAGCGACTGGGCGCCCGCCTGCTCGAGGTCGCGGCACCCGAGATGGCGCGCGTGCGGTTCGTCTCGGGGGGCTCGGAGGCGAACGAGACCGCGGTGCGCCTCGCGCGCTCCTACCACGTGGACCGCGGGGAGCCGGACCGGTGGCGGATCATCTCGCCGGCCCAGTCGTACCACGGGGCCCTCACGGGCGCCCTCTCGCTCACCGGCCGCAGGGCCCTGAAGGAGCCCTTCTCCGAGTACCTGTCCCCCCATCTCCACATCCCCCCGAGCACGCGGCGGCGCGATCCCGGCGGCGAGGCCGCGCTGGCCGCGCTCGACCGGGCCCTCGAGGAGGCGGGCCCCGACACGGTGGCGGCGTTCGTGTGCGAGCCGGTGAGCGCGGCGGCGCTGCCCGCGTACTCGCCGCCGGCGCCCTTCTGGGAGGGGCTCGCCGAGCGGCGCGCGGAGCACGGGTTCCTCGTGTGCTTCGACGAGGTCGTCACCGGGATGGGCCGCACGGGGAGCTGGTTCGCCTACGGGGACCTGCCCCTCGAGCCCGACATCGTCACCGCGGGGAAGGCGTTGGGAGCGGGCCTCTTCCCGCTCGCCGCGGTGCTGTGCCGCGAGCACGTCTACGAGGTGCTCGACCACGGCTCGCGCGACTTCGACCTCGGCCACACCTGGGACGCGGCGCCCCTGCCGTGCGCGGTCGGCCTCGCGGTGATCGACCAGCTCGTCGAGCATCGGCTGGTCGAGCGGGTCCGCGCCCGCGGCCCGCGCCTCAGGGACGAGCTCGAGGCCGCCGTCGGCGGGATGGGCATCGTCGGCGAGGTGCGCGGGCGGGGCTTCCTGCTCGGCCTCGAGCTCGTCGATCCGCGCGACGGCGAGTCGTTCCTCCCCGACGAGCTCGACGTGGGGGAGCGGGTCGAGAACCGGGCGCTCGAGCGCGGATTGCTCGTGCTCTCCACCCACTCCACCCGGGACGGCTTCGCGGGCGACGAGCTCCTGCTCGCGCCCGCATACACGAGCAGCGACGCGGAGCTGTCCGAGATGATCGAGCTACTGGCGGCAACCCTCGCGGACGTCGAGGGCGAGGTCGCGAGCAGCCTCTCCGGCGCGCCGGGAGGAGCCGCGTGAGAGGGGTGCTGCGGGCCCCACGGGCGGACCGCGGGCGCGGGTGGTGACGAAGGGGTGACGGGGACGGAGGGGGCCGCCGCCGAGTTCGTGCTGCTCGGAATCCCGGACGTCAACGGCTCCATCCGCGGAAAGGCCCTGCGGCCGGGCGCGTTCGAGGCCGCGCTCGCCGGCGGCGCCGTGATGACCGACCTCCTCCTCGGACTCGACCCCGTCGACCACCCCATCACCGACTACGAGGGCTTCGGGATCCGGTCGGGAGCCGGCGACCTCCAGGTGCGCGCCGACCCCGGGACCCTGAGGCCGCTGACGTGGCTGCCCGGGTGGCAGGTGTGCCTCGCCACGCCCGCGTGGGCCGACGGCTCGCCCTGCGAGCTGTCCTCGCGCGAGGTCCTGAGGCGCGTGATCGCGGACGTGGGGGCGCTCGGCTACGAGGTCCGAGCGGCCTTCGAGTACGAGATCCGCCTGCGGGACGGCGACGGCCGACCCCTGTCGAGCGGGATCAGCTACAGCCTCGGAGAGATCGCTCGCTTCGAGACGTTCGTGTCGCGCGCGGTCCCCGCGCTCGAGGCCCTCGGGGTCGAGCTCGCGGCCGCCCACACCGAGGCGGGGCCCGGCCTCCTCGAGCTGAACATCGCGGCCCGCGACGGCCTGAGGGCCGCCGACGACGCCGCCTACCTCAAGCTGGCGGTCAAAGAGGTGGCGGCTTCGATGGGGCTGCGGGCGAGCTTCATGGCGAAGGTGGCTCCGGGCGAGGAGGGGTCGAGCGGGCACGTCCACCTCTCGCTGTGGCGCGACGGGCGGAACGCGTTCGCCGCGCCGGACGGCGCGCTGCCGCCCGCGATGAGGAGCGCCGTCGCCGGCGTCCTCGAGCACCTCGCGGGGGCGTCGCTGCTGCTCAATCCGACGGTCAACTCCTACAAACGGCTGGTCCCGGGCTACTTCGCGCCGGTGAACACGAGCTGGGGGATCGAGAACCGCTCCGCGGCGATCCGCGCCATCCCGGCGCCGGGCGCCCCCGAGCGCGCCCGGATCGAGTGCCGGCGCCCGGGCGCGGACGCGAACCCCTACCTCGCCCTCGCCGCGCTCGCGGCCGCGGCCGCGCTCGGCGTGGGGGCCGGCACGGGGCCGCCCGATCCGGTCGAGGGGGATGCGTCCGAGCGCGCCGACCTGCCGCCGCTGCCCGGCTCGCTCGAGAGCGCCCTGAAGGCGTTCGAGGACGACGCCGAGCTGCGCACCGCCCTCGGCGACACGTTCTGCGCCTACTACGCGACGTCGCGCCGCTGGGAGCTGGGCGCGTGGCGCGAGGCCGTCACCGAGTGGGAGCGGGACAGGTATGAGCGGGCGGTGTAGGTCATGACGACGACGGTGTCGCTGTGGTCGGACGCCCTCGCCGCGCTGCACGCACGCGAGATGCCCCAGAAGGACAACCTCTGCGGCGCCTTCTGGGGGGCGCTCGTGCTGCAGGCCGCCGGCGTCACGGCCTGGAACGGGGAGCCGGTCGACCAGGACCTCGTCGCGCTCCACGCGGGCACGGTGCTGCCCGTCGGGGACCCGGTCGACGCGGTCCCCCCCGGCGCCTCGCCGCGCACCGACTACAGGCTGGCGCTGTCGACCGCGCCGGAGAGCGCGTCCGCCGGGACCGCCGCGGCGGCGGTGAGGAGGGCGCTCGAGCTCGTCTCGGAGGGGCGCCTCGCCGTCGTTCCCGTGGCGGGCCCGTGGAGCGCGGCCTCGGTCGTCGACCTGATCGACGCGGCGGAGGAGACGCAGGCCGGCGCCGTCCTCGTCGCCAACCTCCGCACCGGGCGGCTGTGGGGCTCCCGTCCCCCGGCCGCGCTCGTGCTCGCGCACCTCGCGGGGCGGCCCGTCGACCCGCCCCCGCCGGATTGGGACGTGGGGCACTTCGTGACGCTGGCGTCCCGGCTGCGCGGCCGCGGTGGTTCGCTCGTGGTCGTGCGAGACACATACCCCGTGCTCGGGTGGGGCGGCTACCACGTCCAGCCGCCCGAGGCGGTGGCTGAGGCCCTCGCGCGGGGCGACGGTCACGAGGGCGGCGTCCTCTGTGCCGTGCCCGCGCCCGCCGCCGAGGAGCTGCGGCGCGCCCTGAGCGCGCGCGGCTTCGATCTGCGCGACTGGGACAACGGCACGCCCGATCACATGGGGGGAGGCTGAGCGGTGGCACGCGAGCAGACCGCCGAGATCATCGAGGGCTGGCGCGCGGACGGGATCCGCTTCGTGCGCTTCGAGCTGCCGGATATGCACGGGACGAGCCGCTCCAAGCTCGTGCCCGTAGACCGGGCGCCGGGCTACCTCGAGGACGGGCTGAACATGTACGGCGGCACAGGCGTCCTCGACAGCCGGTCCGACGTGGTCGGAGGGACGCTGTACAACGAGGAGGTCGCCTACGCCGACCAGCGCCTGCGGCCCGATCCCGAGAGCGCGGCGATAGTCCCCTGGGCGCAATCGACAGGCCGCTTCATCTGCGACTCGGTATGGGACGACGGGCGCCCTCTCGCGGCGCTCCCGCGCCACGTCTTCCGGCGAACACTCGACCGGTGCCGCGAGCTCGGCTACGAGCCGATGCTCGGCTACGAGCCCGAGTTCTACCTCCTCGACGCCGCCACGCACGCTCCGCTCTTCAGCGGCTACCACATCTTCAACACCGTCCGGAACACCTACGTCCCGTTCGTCGAGGAGCTCGTCGACCGGATGAACGACGTCGGGCTCGAGATCATCACCGCCAACTGCGAGTACGCGGGGTCGCAATGGGAGGTGAACTACTCGCCTCGCACGGGCATGGCCGGCCCGGACGCGGCCTTCACCTTCAAGAACGGCGTCAAGGAGCTCGCGCACAAGCACGGGTACCTCGCGACCTTCATGTCGAAGCCGTTCGCGGACTCGGCCGGCTCCGGATGCCACACCCACGTCAGCCTCGTCGACAGGGACAACGGGGACAACCTCTTCGGCGACGCCGACGACCGACACGGGATGTCGGCGCTGTGCCGCCGGTTCGTCGCCGGGCAGCTGCGACACGCGCGCTCGATCTACGCCTTGCTCGCTCCGACGGTCAACTGCCTCAAGCGGCGCCGTACGCACACGTTCAGCCCGACGAACGTGTCCTGGGGACCCGAGGACCGGTCCGCGTTCGTCCGCGTGAAGGGAGGCTCGATCGCGTCCCGACATGTCGAGAACCGCGCCCCGACCGGCCTCTGCAACCCCTACCTCGCGGGAGCGGCGATCCTCGCCGCCGGGCTCGCGGGGATCGAGGACGAGCTCGAGCTCGAGGAGCCCGCGTCCCCGCCCGCGGAGGAAGATCCCTCCAAGCCGCCGCTTCCCCGCAGCGTCGCGGAGTCGCTCGAGGCGCTCGAGGCGGACGAGCGGCTCTCGGAGCTGCTCGGAGACGAGTTCCTCACCGCGTACACGGTCATGCGCCGTCACGAGCTCGGGCGCTTCGACGATCACGTCACCGACTGGGAGCGAGCCGAGTACCTGGAGGT
>DATADD010000109.1:0-14811 GCA_036258675.1 Actinomycetota bacterium
ATGGCGCCGCAACGGATCAGGTCGCCCGCGATCATGACCCGCCTCCGGTCGAGCCGGTCGGACATAACGCCGCTCGCGAGAACGAAGAGGACCTGGGGCAAGCTCCACGCCACGCCGACCCAACCCAGGGCCGCAGGGTCCTTGGTCAGGTCGATCACCTGCCACGCGATCGCGACGTAGTAGATGCCGTCGCCGATCATCGACACGGCCATGCCGGTCCACAGCAGGGCGAAGTCGCGCACTCGAAGGGGGCGCAACACGCCGATGCGGCCCCGGGCCGAGACGGGGACGGGAGAGGGCGAGGTCACGGGCCGCAAGCATAGGGGGGGCCCTTTCCGGCCCCGGCGCCGCGTCGGGCGCCGCCCGTCCGGAGGGGCGACCGCACCCGGACGAGGGTTCAAGTGGCGGCGCGCGGGGCCGATGGGGAGACATGAGGCTCGACGGTCGCGCGCGTTCTCAGGTGGGATCCGGACGGCGGGGCGTCGGTGCGACATCCGCGTGGGTCGCGGCAGCCGTGGTCGTCGGTGCAGTTGCCCTGAACCTGATCGCGTATCGCCTCGGCAAGGAGTGCGGCGCCTGGGAGGCGAGGGATCGCCTTCGGGGAGCCGTGCGGCCTCCCCTGTGCTTCGAGGGGCCGTGAAAGACGCGCCGGGGCGGCCGTCATGGGTCACGCTGGGACGCTGGGAGAGCCCGGCGCCGTTGCGAGGGAACCTTCCCAATCGAGGTTGCGTCAAGGCTGAACGGGTAGGCCAAACGGGTAGGGCAGCCAGGAGCGGGCTCCGCACGGGCCGGCTCGAGGGGAGGACCGAATGCGGCGAGACGACATCCCGACCGACGAAGGCGACGGCGGGGCGACGGGGCCGCGCGAAGGCAGCGAGGAGCAAGAGCACGACGTGCCCGAGGACCAGGCGGCCATGGAGCCCGAGGTAGGGTCGACGGGGTGATGGGCGCCCGTGTGCGCGCCCCCGCGGCTCTGTGGGGTCCTTCCTCCCCCCCGGGCGCGGTGACTAGGGCCTATTCGCTATGGCGGCGGCGCGGGCGCTGGTGAGAAAATCTGTCAGAATGTTCCACCTCTAGGGGAGGGGAGCCGCTGGGGATGGCTACCCAGGAAGTGTTAGACCGGAGCGACCAGGCGACGTCTCTCGCGCGCGAGGACGGCGGCTCCGTCCGCGTCCGGCCGGAGGCGTTGGAGGTCCTGGCCGACAAGGAGCTCACGCTGCTGTTCCAGCGCGGGGAGCAGTGGGCCTACGACTCGATATACGAGCGCTATGCCCCTCGGGTCAACGCGGTCTGCAGGCGGATGCTGTCGGACCGGCAGGACGCCCAGGACGCGGCCCAGGAGACCTTCCTGCGCGTCTACCAGGCCCTCCCGCGCTTCAACGGGCGCTACCAGCTCGGCGCCTGGATCAATCGCATCGCGACGAACGTGTGTCTCGACCACCTCCGGGCCCGCAAGCGCACACCGGCCGAGGCCACCCCCAACGAGGTCCTCGACGACGTGGTCGAGCCCGAGAGCAGCGCCAACCCCGAGGAGCTCCTCCTCCGTAGCGACGAAGGGGCCCGCGTGCAACAAACCCTCGGGCGGCTCACGGAGATGCAGAGGACCGCGATCCTCATGCGCGACTTCGAGGGCCGGGACTACAGCGACATCGCATCCACGCTGGGCATGTCCGAGACCCGCGTCCGCGTCCTGCTCCACCGTGCTCGCAAGGGCTTCCGCAAGTCCTGGTCGTCGGCGTGGGTGATCCTGGGCTTGCCGTCCCGGTGGCTCGGGCGCTTCCGGCGCTTCCGGGCGCCGCTGCCCGAGGGCGTCGTCCATGTCGCGAACTCCGCCGCCGGGGGCCACGCCGGCGGGCTCACGTTCGCGTCCTGCGGGCAGGCCCTGCAGGGGTGTGGAGACGTCGTCAGCGAGAGGATCGCCGCGGTCGCCACCGCTGCCATCGTCGGCGTCACGGCGGCTGGGGGAGTGGGCGCGGCGACGGGGGAGGCGTCGGTCACGAGAACCCTGCGCGTGCCGGGGCTGACGACGACCGTGCCCGGCAAGCTCATCGAGAACGCCGTGGACACAGCCGTGAGCGCGGCGCAGCAGACCGACGAGGTCCTCGACGCGTTGCCTGTGGTGGACCTGCCCGAAGACGTGGACGTGGCCGAAGAGGACGCGGACGCCTCGGCCTCCGCGCCGGACGCGGGCGAGCAGCCCGACGCCGAGGGGGAGGGCGCCCAGGGCGCGGCCCCCAGCGCGCCCGAGGGAATCGGCGACCCGGTCTCCGAGGGCGGAGATCCGTACTCGGTGCCGGCAGCAGACGGAGAGGGCGAGATCGGGCCGGGCGATGCGCCCGACCCCGCCGGCGACTCCGGAGCCGGCACGCCCCAAACGGGCGAGGGCGAGCCGTCGGACGAGGTGCCCGTGGCGGCGCCGACGTCTGAGCCGACGCCGGACGCGACCGCGACCCCTTCCCCGCCCCCCACAGCCACGCCGACCCCCACGCCCACTCCCAGTCCCGAGGAGACGGCGTCGGCCGACACGGAGACGCAGCCGGCCGACGAGCCCGAGCCCGAGGATGCGGCGAACGCGCCCGCGGAGGCGGCCGACGAGGTTCCGCCGCAGGTCATCGGCGACGGGGACCTTCCGACCCAGGACAGCGAGGGCGCGCCGACGAACTGACGGGTCCGGGCACGTGTTCCTGCGGCCGCTCGAGCCGGGCGCGAGTGCCCGAACCTGTCGAACCCGAAGCGAGGGAAAAACCTTGGGCCGCGCGCTGTAACGAAGGTCCGCGCCACTTCGTTGAAGAGGGCGTGACGGACGAATTTGCGATCGGGCGTCGCTATCGGATAACGCTGCGCGACCCGGCCTTCCCGGGGCGACTCGAGGGGCGGCTTCGCTCGGTCCGACTGCCGAAGGCATGCTCGGCAACGTCGACGGCGAGCACTCCGTGTGGATCAGCGGGGAGTCGTTCGAGTGGTTCCTGCGACCGGACGAGATCGAGGCCGCGCAGGAGGTGCCCGAAGCCGACGAACCGAGCTTGCTGGCGCTCGTCCCGCCCCGTTGCTGCGCTCGCCGGTTCCTGCCTCTGGGGCCTCGGCGACGGGCGCGAGCGCGCGCGTCGGCGCGCCCTTCAGCAGTTGCGCTCAGAAGAGAGTCGCCGCGTAGAGAGGGCTGAGGCGGACCCAGGTCTCGCTTGCCCTAGCCCACGGAAACGCTGTCGTCGGCCACCGAGACCTCGGTCGGCACTCGCTCGCCGAGCTCGTGGGCGCACGCCGAGCACACGCGGCGGCCCATGTGCTCGATCGCGGGCGACTCGGCGCCGCAGAAGAGACAGAGATCTCCCCGCTTCTGCAGGATGACGCGCTCGCCATCCACGCTGATCTCCAGCTCCTCGCCCTCCCTGATGCCGAACACCCGGCGCAGCTCGGAGGGGAGGACGATGCGGCCGAGCTCGTCGATCTTGCGCACGACCCCCGTTGACTTCATATCCCAGCTCCCTTGGCCCGTCGCCTCTGAACGTCTAACTCTAGACTTGCCAGAACTCTCCAGTCAATCACCATAAGGAGCAAAGCTGTCAAGCCCGTCAGGGGGTCCCCGGGCGGGGGAGCACGTCGACCCGGTCGGAGGATCGACAGCTCTCCGGATCGAACCGGACAATCCTCCCCGTGAGCGCGCTGGGTCTGAGCCTCGTCGACGAGGTGTCGCAGGACCTCCGGCCCCCCCTGACCATCGTCAAGGGGTGCCTGGAGACGGTGCTGTCGAACTGGGACGCGCTGGACGGCTCGCAGCGCTCCGAGCTCCTCGGGGCCGCGCTCAAGAGCGCCGACGACCTGACGGCCTCGATCGAGCTGCTCGAGGCACGACTCCTCGCCATCGAGAAGGCGAGCGGAAGGTCGATCTCCTCCATCGTCCTCGACCGCTGACCTCCTCGGAGCCGCGCCCGGGTCGATCCGCACGGCGCTGATAGGATGTGTGCGCCGCTTCCCCCGGGGGGTCGGCACTATCCCCGGCATCTCCCGCGTCGGGCGCGGGTGTCGTTGGATCGGAGCACCCCTGTTCCGTTGCCGGGCCGCGCATCGAGAGGTGAGTCATGGAACAGGCTGAGATCATCTGGCAGGGAACCGTCGGCAGGATCCCTCTGCGGGTCGGGGTGCCGCACGCGGGCCGGATCATCGCCGAATGGGACTCCCCCCAGGGCCCCCGTCAGAAGGTCGCGAGCTCCATGGAGGAGTTCGAACGCAGCGTCCTGATCCAGATCCTGCTGAGCAGCGGTCACACGGACGCGTCCGCGACCGAAGAGGTGGTCGCAGCCGTGCGCCGGGCGCAGGAGGAGCGGCCTCGCCCCACGGTGGTTCCACCCGAGAGGCGGCGCAAGAATCCCAAGGCACGGCTCCACAGACGCTCGAGGCGACCGCCCCGGCGGCGCTGACGTCCCCGGGGCCCCACCCCCCGGCCCCCGCGTCCGTCATGCGAGATGCGGTCGCCACCGTCGTGGTCGCCGGACGGCGCACGCGGCTGCTCGACGCCGGGGCGGGGGACGCCGTGGTGCTCCTTCACGGATGGGGGGGGCGTCTCGAGTCCATGGCCCCGGTCGCGGAGTGCCTGAGGCGGCGCGCGCGCGTGCTAGCCCCCGACCTGATCGGCTTCGGCGAGGCCGATGCGCCCGAGGGCGCGTGGGGGACCCCCGACCACGCCGAGTTCGTCGCGGACCTGCTCGCGGGGGCGGGCGTTGGGCGCGCCCACTTCGTGGGGCACTCCTTCGGCGCCAAGACATCGCTCTATCTCGCCGCCACTCACCCCGCGCTCGTCGACAAGCTCGTCGTCGTCGGCTCTCCAGGGCTCCGCATGCCTCCGTCGGCCCGAGCGCGCGTGCGGAGGGCGATGGGGCGCGGCGCTCGGGTGATCGGACGCCTCGGACCCCCGGGGCGGCGGGTGCGTGACGCCGTCTACGCCCGCGTGGCGTCCGAGGACTACCGCGCCGCCGGCTCCCTGAGGCCCATGCTCGTGAGGGTGGTCAACGAGGACTTCAGGCACCTCTTGCCCGCGATCAAGAGCCCCACCCTTCTCGTATGGGGAACGGAGGACGACGCCGTTCCCCTCGCGCACGCGCGCGAGATGGAGCGGCTGATCCCGGACGCGGGCCTCGTCGTGTTCGAGGGCGCCGGACACTTCACCTACCTCGACGACCCGGCGCGCTTCTGCCGCGTGCTGACGCATTTCCTGTACGGGGGTTGACGCGTGGGCTTCGCCGACCCCTGGCCCGGTTACTCCGTCGCACTGAGGGTCATCCTCTTCGCCTTCGTCCCCGCCTTCGCCGCCTGGCAGGTGGTGCGCCTTCGACGCGCGCTGCACGTCTTCCAGCTCGAGGGGTACAAGAGGACGCGTTTCCTCGACTGGTGCCGTCGGAACCGGCGCGCCGCTCTTTTCATGTCGCCCGCTTCCGACAAGAAACCGCTCGTCATGACGGGGCGCGCGTGGCGGCTCCTCGTTACGAGCGCGACCGCTTCGGTCGCTCTCGTGGTGGGGGCGCCCGGGGCCGCGCATCTCGCCGGCGGGTGGCCCTACGACATCGCCGCGTGGGTCCTCGCGACCGCGCTCGTGTTCCTTGCGACGCCGCGGCTCCTCGTCGCGTCCGACCGGCTCCTCGGGCCGGTCCAGAGCGCGATCAACGACCGCTACGTGCGCGCGGCTCGTCGCCGCCTGCACGAGGTCGCCCCCTCCGTGATCGGGGTGACGGGCTCGTTCGGGAAGACATCCGCCAAGTTCTGCATCGCGTCCCTGCTGGGCGGCGAAGGGCAGGCCTTCCCCACGCCCGGATCCTTCAACACCCCACTCGGCGTGTGCCGCGCCATCAACGAGGGGCTGCGGGACGACCACCGTTACATCGTCGTGGAGATGGGCGCGTACGGGCCCGGCGAGATACGGCAGCTGTGCGACCTCGTGTCGCCGAAGATAGGCGTGCTCACCGCCATCGGCCCGGCTCATCTCGAACGCTTCGGGAGCCTCGATGCGATCCGAAGGACGAAGTACGAGCTGGTGGCATCGCTGCCCCCCGACGGGCTCGCGGTCATGAACGTCGACGATCCCGAGGTGCGCGCGCTCGCCGACGCGACCCGGCACGTAGCGGTGGCGCGGTACGGCCTCGACGCGACCCATCGACCCGACGTCACCGCGCGCGACCTGCAGGTGACGAGCGAGGGGGTGGTGATGACGATCGCGGACGAGGGAGCGGGCCAGGACATCAGGGTCCGTACACGTCTTCTGGGTGCGTACGCGGTCGGCCACGTCCTCGCGGGGGTGGCGGTGGCGCGCGCCGCGGGCCGTCCCCTCGCCGAGCTCGCCGCCCCCATCGCATCCCTGCGCGCCGTCGAGCACCGCCTTCAGATCATCGAGGGCACGGGCGGCGTCACCGTCATCGACGACGCCTACAACTCCAATCCCCAGGGTGCGGCGGCCGCGCTCGATGTGCTCGCCTCCATGCCCGCGCGGCGCCGTGTGATCGTGACACCTGGGATCGTGGAGCTCGGTGAGATGCAGTTCGAGGCCAACCGGCGCTTCGGCGAGCGCGCGGCCGCGGTCGCGGACGCTCTCATCGTGGTCGCCCCGCTCAACCGCGACGCGATCGTCTCCGGCGCGCGCGCCGCCGGAGGAGGCGATCGGGTCGAGGTGGTCGACTCGCTGGCGGCGGCCCAGGAGAGGTTGAGATCGCTGTTGCGACCGGGTGACGTGGTGCTGTTCGAGAACGACCTCCCCGACCATCTCGAAAGGGCGGATGGGGTCTAGCCGAGACAGACCCTTACACTCCACGCGATGAAGAGGCTTTCCGTGGGCGTGGTGTTCGGCGGACGGTCGGTCGAGCACGACGTCTCGGTGGTGACGGCGCACCAGGTGATGGCGGCGCTGTCCGAGCGCCATGAGGTCGTCCCCGTCTACGTCACCAAGGAAGGTGCCTGGCTCACGTCCCCCGCTCTCAACGACCTCGAGGTCTTTCGCACGCAGAGTTGGGCCGAGGTGGGAGAGCCCGCGTTCGTCCCCCCCGTGGCCGGGTACGGAGGTCTGTTCGTCCCCGGAGGCCGCCTCAGGGGGCACCGCCGGATCCGCGTGGACGTCGTCGTGCCGTGCATCCACGGCACGTTCGGTGAGGACGGCACGCTGCAGGGTCTGCTGGAGCTCGCCGCGATCCCCTTCACCGGCGCGCGCGTGGTGGGGTCGGCCGTCGGCATGGACAAGCCCATCATGAAGGCCGCCTTCCGCGCCGCCGACCTTCCGGTGGTCCCGCACGTCCTCGTCACGGCGGACGCTCTCGACGCCGGTGAGGCGTCGCTCGACGAGGCAGAGGCGACCCTCGGCTATCCCATGTTCGTGAAGCCGGCGCGCCTGGGGTCGAGCGTCGGCATCGGCAGGGCGGGGGACCGAGCTGCGTTGGCGCACGCGCTCGACGTAGCCCGCCGCTACGACCGCCGTCTGCTGATCGAGCCCGCGATGCAGGATTGCGTCGAGGTGAATTGCTCGGTGCTCGGGGGACCGGGGCGCGCCGCGCGCGCGTCCGTATGCGAGCAGCCGGTTGCCTGGGACGAGTTCCTCAGCTTCTCCGACAAGTACCTGCGCGGCGCAAAGGGCGAGGGGGCAGAGGCAGGCAGCAAGGGCATGGCCGGCCAGGAGCGTCGGATCCCCGCGCCGATACCCGAGGCCCTCACCAAGCAGGTGCAGGACAACGCTGTGCGAGCGTTCGAGGCCGTCGACGCGGCCGGCGTCGCGCGCGTGGACTCCTTCGCGCGCGAGGAGACCGGCGAGACGTGGGTGATGGAGATCAACACGATCCCCGGATCGATGTCGTTCTACCTGTGGGAGGCCTCCGGGATCTCCTTCCCCGAGCTCATGGACGAGATGATCGAGGTGGCGCTCGCCTCCCACGCAGCGTCGTCTGAGCTGATGCTCACCTACGACTCCGGGATGCTTCAGCGCTCCCGTGCCGGGAAGCTCGGTGGCTGACTCCCCTCCGCCCACGCTGAGCGAGGATGACAGGCTGCGGTTCCAGCGAGACGCCCTTCCCCTGCTCGACCCGCTCTACGGCGCCGCGCTCCGCATGACGAGGAACCCAGCGGACGCCGAGGACCTCGTCCAGGAGACGATGCTGCGCGCGTACCGCTCGTTCGACCGCTTCGAGGCGGGGACGAACCTCAAGGCATGGCTCTTTCGCATCCTGACGAACGCCTACATCAACGTATATCGGAAGCGTCAACGGGAGCCGCAGAAGGTGTCGACGGACCAGGCGGAGGACTTCGACCTCTATCAGGAGCTGCGCAACCACGACAGCCACTTCGAAGAGACGCCGGAGAGCATCGTCCTCGACGCCCTCGTGGACTCCGACATCCTCGAGGCGATCGACGACCTCCCGGAGCAGTTCCGTCTCGCCGTCGTGCTGTCCGACATCGAAGGCTTCTCCTACGCGGAGATGGCCGAGATCATGGACGTCCCCATGGGCACCGTCATGTCGCGTCTGCACCGGGGAAGAAAAGCCCTCCAGAAGAGGTTGTGGGACCTAGCGCGCGAGCGCGGCATCGTCAAGGGCACCCTCGACGAGAGGAGCAAGGGCCCTCGTGGGCCCGACCGCGTGGACGAGGCGACGAGATGAGAGCGGCGAGATGAAAGAGGAGTGCCAGAGGGCCCTCGAGCGTGTGTATCTGTTTCTCGACGGGGAGCTTCTCTCGAGCGAGGAGCGGGTCGAGATCCGGGCGCACCTCGAGGCGTGCCGGCCCTGCTTCGAGCGGTACGGCCTCGAGGAGGTCGTGACGGGCCTCGTCGCCCGGCTCCGTCACGCCCACCGCTGTCCGGAGCACGTCAGGGTCCGCATCACCTCCCTCCTTCAGTAGCTCCCCGGTGCTCTTCCAGTAGCTGGACGGTCGCCGGGAACCTTTTCCGCTCAGGTCTCGTCTGCTGGCGTCGATAGAACAACGACGACGTCGCAGGAACGAGGAGTGTCGGTGGCCGACGCCGAGAGGCAGCACCCCTACGCGGACGAGGTCTACATAACCTCGGGCGAGGTGGCCCGGATCCTCAGGGTCTCGCCCAAGACCGTCGCGCGCTGGGCAAAGGAAGGCCGCCTGCCGCACCTAGTCACCCTCGGGGGGCACCGTCGCTTCCCCGCCGCCCCCATCTACGAGCTCGCCCGGAAGCTCCAGGTTTCGGGCGCGGCCCGGCCGCAGCCAGACTCCGAATAGGCTATTTTCGGAGGCGGTATAGCCTTACCGGAACGGAGTCCGGTCGGCGCGGTCGGGGAGGTCCTTCTCACGTGGCTCGCACGAACCTGCACGAGCTTGCTAATCGCCTGCTGGGGGCGCTGGCGCGCGAGGCAAAAGGGAACACCTTTGAAGGCAAGCTGCGACAGATTGCAGCCGATGCCGGATTGAATTCTGTTCGGTCCGCCGAGGCGATCAAGCTCCTCGAGGACCTCGACCGGATCGAGGTGGTGCAGCGGGGCCGCCGGGGCCGGAACACCGTCATCGTGATCAACTCCACCGACGAGATCACGCTCTCCGACGCGGAGTCGAGCCTTCCCAGCCGGGCCGGGCGTCGGGCCGCGAAGCTGACCTACGACGACATCGGGCGGTCCGTGGTCGACCGCCTCCTGGAGCTCGCCCGCGACGACGGCCTCCGCGCCGCGCAGGTCGAGGCCTTCGCGAGCGAGAGCAACGCCCAGCGTCAGCGGCTCGAGCACGCCGAGCAGCAGCTGCAGGACTCCCGCCGCCGAGAGACCGACCTGCGGGTCAAGCTCAAGGCGGCGGAGGAGGCGCTCGAGCGGGCCGAGGAGAACCTCCGCCGGGCGATGGGTCCGCCTCGCCTCGCGGGCGAGGGCCCGAGGCAGATGGAGGACGCCGACGCCAAGGCCGTGCTCGACATCCTCCGATCCGGCCGCGGGGCCTGATCGACTACGACAGGGGAACCGGCGCGCCCGGTTAGGTGAGCCGGGGCCTGAGCGTGCGGAAGACGAGCAGCCCGAGGCCCACGAGGACGGCCACTGGGACGACGAAGCCTGCTCCGACCACGACCGCGGTGACGACGCTGAGGGCCGCCTCCAGGGCGCGCTCCCACGCCCGGGCGAGCGCCCCGGGTGGCTGCGACGGAGGAGCTCCGCTCACGAAGGTGGCGGTGATCGTCCCCAGCGAGGTCTGGTCCTCGAGGTAGGCGAGCCGGCCGCGCAGGCGCTCGATCTCGAGCTGAACCCGGCCGAGCTCCCCCTGCACCCGGATCGTGTCGGTCACGCTCGCCGCCCGCTCCATGAGCCGGAGCAGCACGGCCTCTTGCGCCTCCCAGTTGCGCAGCCTCGCTTGGAGGTCGACGAACTCCTGGGTCACGTCCTCGCCCGAGACGCTCTGAGCGCGGACGTCGCCGAGCTCTTTGAGGCGGTCGAGCGCCTCCTCGAAGTCCGCCGCGGGCACCCGCAGCACAAGGGTCCCGGTCGGATCCGCGCCCGCATCGAGGGTCGAGGAGGTCACGAAGCCGCCCGGGAACGCGCCCGCGATCGCGACCGCCTTCTGGACGGCCTCCTGCACCCGGCCCTCGGCGACACCGATCTCGACGGAGGCCGTCTTGATCACCGCGGGGCCGACCGCGGGGAGGTCGGCCGCGGAGTCGGCGTGGGCGTTGGCCCGGAGCGCCTCCGGCGCCGCCTCGGCGCTCCTGACGCTGGCGCCGCCGCCCGCGCCGTCGTCGGCTCCCGCGCAGCCGGTTGCCGCGGCCGCGAGCAGCAGCGCGGCACCCACCCAGGATCTCCGTCCGCTCGTCATCGCCGTCCTCCGTGGTCGCCCTGGTGGATAGGACGCACCGAGCGGGGGCAGGGTTCCCTCCCCGGTCGGAGTCTCTACGGCTGGGTGCCGAAGAGCCGGTCGCCGAAGTCGCCGAGGCCGGGAAGGATGTATGCGCTCGCGTTCAGCTCCCGGTCGATCGACGCGGTGAAGACGTCGACGTCCGGGTGCGCCTTCTCGAGCGCGGCGATGCCCTCGGGCGCCGCCACCACCGACACCATCGACGCGCTCGGCGCCCCCGCGCCCTTGACCGAGTCGAGGGCCGCGGTCGCCGAGCCGCCGGTCGCGAGCATGGGGTCGAGGACGAACGTGCGCGCGTCGTCGAGGCGGGGAAGCTTGGCGTAGTACTCCGACGGCTCGAAGGTGGCCTCGTCCCGCTCGAGCCCGATGTAGCCGACGCGCACCTCGGGGAACAGCTCCACGACCGCGTCCAGCATCCCCAGGCCCGCCCGCAGGATCGGGATCGCCACGATGGGGTGGGCCAGCGCCCGCCCGGTCGTCTCCTCCAGGGGGGTGTGCACCGAGAGAGGGCGCGTCGGAAGATCCCGCGTTGCCTCGAGCATCAGCACGGTCGTGAGTCGCTTGGTGTAGGAGCGAAAGGCCGTGGCCGGCGTCCGCCGGTCGCGCAGAGCGAGCAGGAGGTGGCCCGCGAGGGGGTGGTCGACGTGCGTCACCGACACGGGCGGGAGGATACCCGTCCCCCGCTCGGCGCTACGCGGGCGGCAGTGGTCGGCGCCCCCTGAAGCCGTCCTGCCTGCGGTGCCAGAAGGCGACCTCGGGCTCGCCGAGCCGCCAGCACAGGTAGGCCTCCTCGCCCTCGACGACCGCGGGAAAGTCGACGAGCCCGGTGGAGACGTCCTTGAGCTCCACCTCCCACTCCTGCAGCCGCTCCAGGAGCTCCGTCACCCGCCCGAGGACACGCGCCCACCGGTCGCGTTTCTCGGACCAGCCGTTCCCCGCGGCCGCCCGGGCGACGAGCACCCGCGCCTCGGCCGCCTCCTCGAACTTCTCCCGCAGCTCCACGAGCGCGGGGGCGAGATGCGGCAACAGCGCGTTCGCCTCCTCGACCGTGTAGAGCCTTCCCGTCATCCCCCCACCGCCTCCAGCCACCGCTCCCCGAGCCGGCCCCCGATGGCGCGCGCCCGTTCCCGCCCCGCCTCCCGCTCGAACGCGACCCGGGCGTGCCGGAGGGTGAGCTCGGGGCCGTCGCGGTCGAGGAGCAGATAGGAGGCAGTGTCCGCGTCCTTCGGAAGACCCACCGAGCCCGTGTTGCAGACGAGCGACCCGCCCGAGAGGCGCCGGACGAACGCGGTGTGGACGTGCGCGCAGACGACGAGCGCGGCGTGGCCCTCGTACGAAGAGAAGTCCTCCGGCGGCGCGTCGGGCATCGCTCCCTCGAAGGGAGAGAGGGGGGTCCCGTGCACGAGCAGGATGGAGCCGGGAGCGGTGTGGCCGAGAGGAAGAGAGAGAAGCCAGCGCACGTCGTCCTCCGCGATGGCGTGCTCGGCCGCCATCGCCTCGAGCTCCACCCGATCCCGTGGGTCGGCGACACCCTGCACGTCTCCGGTGATCCACACATCGGTGTTGCCCCTGACCGTGGGCCATCCCGCGTCCCGGACGAACCGGATGCATTCCGACGCCCACGGTCCGGCCCACGCGATGTCCCCGCCGCACCAGATCTCGTCCGGTGCCCGCCGCTCGATGTCGCGCACGACGGCTTCGAGCGCGGGCAGGTTGCCGTGGATGTCGGACAGGATCGCGATGCGCACAGGCCCCCCGGTCGGTCGGCGGGCCTCAATCTAGCGTGGTGCCCGAGGCTTCACGGGCCCCCCGCGCCCGGACGCGACTCCTCCCCACCCGTCCCGCCGTCCCCGCCTCGTCCCGGCGACGAAGTGGGCGTGGGCGTGGGCGTCTCCTCGGTCGGGCTCGGGGTGGGCGTCTCCTCGGTGGGAGTCGGGGTAGGGGTCGGCGAGGGGGAGGGAGGGGGCGGGCAGTAATCCGTCGGGGCGAGCTCGCGCAGGACGACCCGCTTCTCGCCCGGGCACCAGGGAGCCGCGAGGAGGCCGGTGGCCGGGTCGATCTCGAGCTCGACGAAGGCGCTCGGAGGCGCAAAGAAGTCCTGGACGGGCAACCCGGCGTGCGCGCGCAGCATGAACGTGCGCCAGATCGCTGCCGGGAGCGAGCCCCCCGTCACGCTGATCCCGTGCACCGACGTCATCGGGATGCGGCCCTGCGGGTATCCCACCCAGACCGCGGCCACGAGGTGGGGGGTGTAGCCGACGAACCAGGCGTCGGCGTAGTCGTTGGTCGTGCCCGTCTTGCCCGCCGCGGGCCTCCCGATATCCGCGGCGCGCCCCGTCCCCCGCTCGATGACCTGCTCGAGCGCCCTCGTCAGGAGGTATGCGTTGCCCTCCGAGACGACTTGGGGCGTCGTCTGTTGGCGCGGCTCCAGCGTCTGGCCGCCGGGGAGCCTCACGGCTGCGAGCGTCGTGGGGGTGACCGCTGTGCCGCGATTGGCGAGCGTGGCGTAGGCCGCCGCCATGTCCACCACGCTGACCTCGCCGGCTCCAAGCGCTATCGAGGGGACGGGAGCGAGACGGGAGCGAACCCCCATGGCCTCGGCTTGGGCCGCGATCTTGTCCCCGCCCAGCTGCATCGCGAGGCGGGCGTAGACGCCGTTGACGGAGTGGACGAGCGCCTCGTGCAGCGACATGAGTCCATAGCCCTGGCCCTCGGCGTTGCGCACCGGCCAGGTCTCCCCGCCGGGTAGCGTGAACGCGATCGGGGAGGACTCGTAGACGTCGTCGAGCTCGAGTCCCGCCTCGAGCGCGGCCGCGGCAGCGATCGGCTTGAACGCCGAGCCCGGTTGGCGCCCCGAGCCGCCGCCTTCGGCACCGAGCGCGAGGTTGACCTGGGACGCGCTCCAGTCCCTGCCGCCGATCATGGCCACGATCCGGCCCGTGCGGGGCCGGATCGCGACCAGTGCGGCCTCCGGGTCGCCGGGCTGGTCGAGGACGGAGGCCACCGCATCGTCGGCCGCGTCCTGGAGGCTCGGCACGAGCGTCGTGTCGACGCGCAGCCCTCCCTCGCGCAGGCGCGCGTCGCGCTGGTCGCGGGTGCGTCCGAAGCGAGGGTCGGCCAGGATCTCCTGGCGCACGGCCTCGACGAAGTAGGGCTCACGGGCGGGGACGCGGGGGGGATCGTGCGCGACCCCGAGCGGCGCGGCGCCCGCCCTCGAAACGGCGCGCCGGGTGAGGTACCCGAGCTCGCGCATGCGCGCGAGGACGTAGTCGCGCCGGGCGCGGGCTCGGCGCGGATGGGCGCGCGGGTCGTACAGCGCGGGCGCCTTGATCACTGCCGCCAGCAGCGCGGAGTCGGCCGTCGACAACGCCGTCAGCCCGCGTCGGAAGTACGCCTCCGCGGCGGCCTTGACGCCGTAGGCACCGGATCCGAAGTAGACCGTGTTGAGGTAGCGCTCGAGGATCTCTCTCTTGGAGTAGCGGCGCTCGACCTCGAGCGCAAGCCTCAGCTCCCTTGCCTTGCGCTCGAGGGTCCGGCCGGCGCTGTTGAAGTAGACGTTCTTGACGTATTGCTGCGTGATCGTGCTTCCGCCCTGCACCACGTCTCCCCTCTCGAGGTTGGCGAACGCGGCCCGTGCGGTCGCGCGCAGGTCGAAGCCGCCGTGCCTGAAGAAGCGCGCGTCCTCGGCGGCCAAGACCGCCCGAACGAGGTGGCGCGGGATACGCCGCAGTGGTGCATAGGCGCGGTTCTGCTCGTACAGGCGCGCGAGGATCGTCCCGTCCGCGGCGAAGATCGTGGAGCGGAGGGGAAGCGGCTTCGCGTCCTCGAGGTCCACCGGCTCGAGCGCGCACGCCGTGAACAGGCACAGCGCCGCCGCGAGGGCAGCGGCGCTCCTGGATGTCACCGTTCCTCCAGCGCCTCCCGCAGGCGAGTCAGCGTCCTGTTCAGGAGACGAGAGACGTGCATCTGCGAGATGCCGAGGCGCTCGGCGATCTCGGA
>DATADD010000110.1:0-19560 GCA_036258675.1 Actinomycetota bacterium
GCCAGGCAGCCGAGGAAGGCGCCCCCCCGCAGCTGCAGGTCGTCGTCGTTCGCGAAGCCGAACACGGCATCGCCCTCTAGCTTCGAGAGAGAGAAGGGGGGAGTTACTCGCTCCACGATGCCGTCGAGCAGGCTCGCCAACAAAGGGTAAGCCCGAGGGACGAACGTGCCGGCCATCATGTCCTCGGCATGGGCCTGCGCAACCGCCTGCATGAAGGCCGTGTAGCCGGAGATGTCAGCGAGCAGCATGGTGCCCCGCCGGGGGCGGGAGTGCACGGGAGCGGCCAGGGGACCTCCTTCCAGTGAACTCGCCCGACCATACTCCACATCCGTAGGCACATACGCTGCAAGGCGGTGGAGCCCAGGCAACCGCTGGATTGACGATCGCGCGCCGATCGGCCGAGTACCGAGAGCGAGCGCCGGTAGCATCGGCACAGATCGTCGGTTGGCTATCCTGCGCCCATAGATGGTGCGCCGGCTGAGGATGCAACGGCGCCTGTGGCTACCCTCGCAGTCTGCGGCGCACCGCTGCGAGCGCCGCTCGCAGCACCCGGGCTCGCCTCGTGACGCCCTTGCGGCCCGACGCGCGATGGTCCTTGTGGACCACGTGGTGAGCGAACGCGAGCGGTCTCGTCATGCCTCTTCCATCGGAGCGATGGAGACGCGACTTGAGGGGCGGCGCCGGGACGAAATAGCACACTAGGAAGGGTCGCGTAGCTTCTCCCTCTCCGCGAGGACCGAGGTGCTCGTCGCGGTAACGGCCGTCCACATCGTGCCCAGCGCGAGCCCTGCTAGAACGTCCGTGGGCCACTCCGCGCCGAGATAGACGCGGCTCACCGCCACCGCCAGGCTCACGAAGCCGGCAACCCCCCAGACGAGCGCGATGGTGCGCCAATCCCTCTTCTGGGACAGCAGGTAAGCCAGAGTCGTGCACATCGCTGCGGCCGCCACCGCATGGCTGCTGGGAAAGGAACCCCCCGCGCTCTCGACGAGCCGTTGGGACGACGGCTCGGGACGCGCGACCAACACCTCGACAACCCTCGCGGTCACCATGGCCCCCACGAGTGCGGCCACAACGAAGATCGCCCATCGTCTCTGATGCGTGACGAGATAGGCCACGACGGCGGCGATGCCGAGGACGACAACCACAACGACGGTGTCCCCGAGCGAGCTCACGGCCCTCATCACGTCGCTGAACGCGTCGGCCCTGTGAGTGACGAAGAAGCGCCGTACCGGCCGGTCGAAATCGGCCATCGTCTCGCCGTCGAGAACGTCCTCCACGATGGAGCCGAACAGCCACCCGATCACGATCGCGATCGCGAGCCCCGCGGTGAGGTACAGGCCCGTGCGACGCGTGGGGTCCAACCTCCGCCGGACAAAAGCCAGCTGGGGGGCGAACCGAGCACGGACCCGCGCCACGCGCGGGTCCTCGACGGCACGGAGGGCGGTCGCAAGCAAGCGCTCTCTGTTGCCGCGCGCCCAGGCAACGAGGAGCGCGACGAGCAGTGCCAGGAGCAGGAGCCCTCCGAGAACGAGGCCGGCTCGGCCCGCCCAGTGACTCACGGCCCGCCAGCTGCCGCCGGCCCCGTATCCGAGAAGCACGAACCCGCTCCCCCACAGCCCGCTGCCGAGCAGGTCGAAGAGGAAGAAGGTGCGGAAGGGCACTTCGACCATCCCCGCGATAGCCGGAACGAGGGAGCGCAGGAAACCCACGAACTTGCCCAAGAACACGGCTCGTCCACCGCGGACGCGCACATACTCACCGGCTCGATGCCAGCGCTCCTCCCCGATGCGGCGCCCCATCGCCGTCGCTTGCAGGCGCCGACCGTAGCGGTGACCCACGAGGTAGCCGAGGCAGTCCCCGGCTACCGCGCCCCCCCAGGCGACTGCCAGCATGGGAAGAAGCGAGGCGTGACCTTGGAAGGCCAGGACGCCCCCGAGGATCAGCGATGCCTCGCCGGGCAGGAGGAGACCGACGAAGAGCGATCCCTCGGCGGCAGCGAGCAGCGCAACGAGGACGTACGCCCACGGCTGAGTCAGGTCTAGGAGAGCTTCCATCCGAGCAGTTTGCGCCCGCAAGCGACATCGGGCTGATGGGCTATCCGAGGCGGCGAGCGGAATCGAACCGCTGTGCGGGGCTTTGCAGGCCCCTGCCTGAACCACTCGGCCACGCCGCCCTGCCCACCCGCATGCGAGCCGGATCGGCGCACCATATTCGCGTGCCCACGGGACTCGCGCGTAGCCTCGAGCCCATGAGCCGGCCGATCGTCGTCGTGTCCCCGAACCTGTCGCTCGACCGGACGAACGAGGTCGCCTCCCTGCGACACGGGCACGTGCACAGGGCGATCGCGGTCGACGTGCGCGGAGGCGGGAAGGGCGCCAACGTCGCTCGCGCCCTCGCGGCGGTAGGTCGGTCCTGCACACTGATCGGGCTCGTCGCGGGCCGCACCGGGACCGCAGTCGACCGCCTGCTCGAGGACGAGGGCATCCACCTCGTCTCGATCCCCTGCCCCGGGGAGACGCGCTCCTGCCTCACCGTGCTCGACGACGCGGGGACGACCGTCTTCAACGAACCGGGCCCGCCGCATGACCCTCGGGCGTGGGAGGCGCTCGAGGCGGAGGTCGATGCGAGCGCGGTTGCCGGAGGCGTCGTGGTCCTCAGCGGAAGCTTCCCGCCCGGGACACCGCCCGAGGCAGCCGCCGGCCTCGTGCGCTCCGCGCGCGCACGGGGCTGCCAGTCGATCTGCGACACCTCCGGTCCCCATCTGAAGGCGGCGCTGCGCGCCGGGCCCGACGTAGTGACCCCGAACCTGGCGGAGGCGAGGGCGGTCCTGGAGGGGGACGAGGGCGAGGCGGTCGACCCAGGCGCGGACGGGCTGGCGAGTGCGGCGTCGTGCGCCGCGGCCCTCGTGGATCAGGGCGCGGCGTCGGCCCTCGTCACGGCGGGACCGCTCGGGGCCGCCGGGGTCCTCGAGGGTCATCGCGTCGATTTCCCTGCGCACAGGGTTACCGTGCGCAATCCCGTCGGGGCCGGCGACTGCCTTGTCGCAGGCATGGCAGCCTGCCTCGCCGAGGGCGCCGGCTTGGGCCCGGCGACGCGCTTCGGGATCGCGCTGGCGGCCGCCTCCTGCGAGACCCTCGCCGCGGGCGCGCTCGATCGGAAGAGGGCGGAGGAGCTCCTCGCTCGAACGCCGTGAAGGGTGAGCGAGCCCGGGTCTCCGACCAACAGCTATCCCCAAGGCTGCCTAGCAACATGCGGTCTGAGCCCCGGGCTCTGGGCGCCTTTCTACACTGGGTGACGCTTCCAGCGAGACACGACCCGAGCGGCGGCGAGGCGGCTCACGCCCCCCGGCAAATCCCTTTAGCGCAGCTCGTCGGGGGTGACGGCCGCGGTCACGAGGCTTCCCGCGCGCCAGAACCGGATCTCCACCGTGTGGCCGATCATGTCGCTCGTCATCGCGCGTTGAAGGTCCCCACCGTCCTCGACCGCAACGCCGCCGATCTCGACGATGAGATCCTCCCGCCGGATGCCGGCCCGCTCGGCGGGGCTTCCAGGGACGACCTCGACCACCTCCACGCCTCGGGTACGCCCGATCGCCGCGGCGGCGCGCGGGGGCAGTGGACGGGGTCCCCCTGCGATCCCGAGGTGGGCGCGGCGCACCCGCCCGTCGGCCATGAGGGCGGCGACGATGCCCTGCGTGGTCCCGTTCACCGGCACGGCGAGCCCGAGACCCTGCCCGATGCCCGGCCCGACCACGGCGGTGTTGATCCCGACGAGGCGTCCGGAGCTGTCCGCCAGTGCGCCGCCCGAGTTGCCCGGGTGAAGGGCGGCGTCGGTCTGGATCACGTTGTCCACCACCCTCGCCGTCCTGCCATCTTGCGTCACGAAGCTGCGGCCCAGAGCGCTGACCACACCGGCCGTGACGGAGCCCGCAAATCCGAGCGGGTTGCCGATCGCGACCACGAGCTGCCCGACGCGCAGCGAGTCGGCGTCGCCGAGGACGGCGGCGGGCGCCTCCGATCCCTGCGCCCGGATGACCGCAAGGTCCGAGAGAGCATCGACCCCCACCGTCTCGAACGGGATCTCCCGGCCGTCGGCGAAAGTCGCGCTTCCCCTCCGCGTCCCGTGGACGACGTGGGCAGAGGTCAGCAGGAAGCCATCGGGCGTGATGGTGACGGCGGAGCCGGCTCCGCGCGCGCGCTGACGACCACGGCCCCCCGCCCATACTTCGAGGCTCGCCACGGACGGGATCACGAGCTCCGCCACGGCCACCACGACGTTCGAGTAGGCGTCGAGCGCCTCGGCCTCCCGCCCCTCGGGGAACGTCGCGCCGTCCGGCCACAACGGATGTCGCCTCACGCGGCCGTCGCTCCGAGGGAGATCGAGACCGAGCGTTCCTCCGTACCGCGGACGACGGCGATGGTGACCGACCCCTCCCGCGCCGCTCCGAGAGCGTCGTGGAGATCGTCGGCCTCGGTGACCGGACGGCCGTCGACGGCGACGATGAGATCGCCCTCGGCGATGCCGGCGCGCCCCGCGGGCCCGTCCTCGTCCACGTGGCGAACGAGCAGACCGTCGGCTTCGGGCAGGCCCACGGCCCGGCGGAGCCGTCGCGCCATGTCGGCGGGTGCGACCCCGATCCCCAAGCGGGGGCGCGACGGCGCCTCACCCCGGCCGAGCGCAGCCGCGCGCGCCCACAGGTCTTCGTCTGCAGGGAGGGCGAGGTAGAAGCCCTCTCCCAGACGATTGGTGTTGATGCCGAGCAGGCCTCCCGAAGCGTCCACGATGGGGCCGCCGGAGGAGCCCGGGAGCAGAGGAGCGGTGTGCTCGGTGCCGCCCGAGATGCGGCGTCCGCGCGGGCCCCTGAAGCTGCGCTCGGTCCCCGAGACGAATCCGAGGCTCACCCTCAGACCCATCCCCCCGGGGTTCGAGAGCGCGAATACGGGGGCGCCGAGCGAGAGGGAGCCCGCGGCCGGCGACGGCTGCAGGGCGGGGCGGCTCCCCGTCTCCACCGCGACCACGCCGAGGTCCCCGTCCACATCGACACCAACGACACGTCCTTTCGCCGCGGCGCCCCCCGGGAACGCAACGTCGACCGAGTCACCGCGCAGGTTGTGGGCGTTGGTCAAGATCTTGCCCGGCTCCATCACGACCCCCGAGCCGGCGGTTCCACGCTGCTCCACGCCGACCACGGAGGGTCCCACGCGGTCGGCAAGCTCCCCCAGCACGCTTCCGGTTTCGTCCCACCACGCCACGGCCGCACCTCCTGCTCGCATGTAACTTGCACATTGCAAGTTAGCACCGAGGCGGGAATGGCGGCAACTCAGGGGTCGTCCGGCGCCTCGGGAAGGCGAAGGACGAGGCGGGCCCCTCCTCCCGCGGCATCGAGCGCCTCGACCCGGCCCCCGTGCGACTCCGCCACCTGTCGCACGATCGCGAGCCCGAGCCCGGAGCCGGCCTGCCCCCGCGCGGACGGGGCCCGGTAGAAGCGATCGAAGACCCGCGCTTTGTCCGCGTCGTCGATGCCCGGGCCCTCGTCGCTCACCTCGACGACCCCGGGACCCACCCGGACCGCGACCGAGCCTCCTTCGGGGCTCCATTTCGCCGCGTTGTCGAGGAGGTTTGCCACGGCCCTGTCGATCCTGTCGGGCACGCCCCGCACGACGGCCGGCTCCGCCTGGACGGCGAAACGGACGCGCGGAGAATGACGAGCCCGGGCGCGCTCCACGGCCCGCTCGACGAGCTCGTCGAGCGCAACGTCGTCCTCTCGGTGCGGCGGCTCGATCCCGCGCGCCAGCTCAACGACATCGGAAACGAGCTTGGTCAGCTCCTCGAGCTCGCCGACAACGTCGCCGACGAGCGCCTTCCGCTCGGCCTCGGGCAGGCGCTCTCCGGCCCGCTCCAGGACCTCGATGTTCGTGCGGATGCTCGTGAGGGGCGTCCGCAGCTCGTGGGAGGCGTCGGCCACGAGGCTCCGCTGCGCCGTGAGCGAGGACTCGAGCGCCTCCAACATCGTGTTGAAGCTCGCCGCGAGGCGCGCCAGCTCGTCCTCGCCCTCGGACCGGATCCGGCGCGAGAGGTCACCCGTCGCCGTCACTCGCTCGGCAGCCTCCGTGAGGCGCCGCACCGGCCGTAGCGTTGCGTGCGCCACGCCCCTGCCCAGGAGGGCTGCGACCGCGGCTCCGCCCACGGAGATGAGGACGAGGACGAGAGCGAGCCGGCGCAGAACGTTCTGGGACTCCTCGAGCGATCTGGCGACCTGGACCGCGAGTCCCGGCGCGGCCTGCGTCGTGAGCACCCGAACGTCGGTGCTTCCCACTTCGACGTCCGAGAAGAACGGCCGCGCGCGCCCGGCGGCGACCGCCTCCGCGGCAGCTCCCGCGGGGAGAACGGCTTGGAGGCCCTCGGGCGGGAAGACAGCCCCGTCGAACCGGACCAGCTGCGCGTAGGCGGGCACCCCCAGTGGCGTCTCGGGGAAGAGAGGTGTGAGCGGCGACTCTCTGATCCTGACCTCGCGCGCGATGGCGACGAGAGAGCTGTCGAGCTCCCGCCGCAGCTGATCGCGAACGACGAAGAAGACCACCGCCGACGCGAGCGCGACCGCGACGGCGACGGCTCCCGCAGCGAGGCCCGTGAGGCGGCCGCGGAACGTCACGGCGCGCGCAGCACGTAGCCCACGCCCCTGACGGTGTGGATCACCCTCGGCTCTCCGGCGGCCTCGAGCTTGCGGCGGAGATAGCCGACGTAGACCTCGAGGGAGTTCGACGTCGGGCCGAAGTCGTAGCCCCACACGCTCTCGAAGATGGCCGACCGCGTCAGGACTCGACCGGGGTGGGCCATGAACTGCTCGAGCAGGAGGAACTCCGTCCGGGTCAGCTCGACCTGACGCGATCCCCGCCGCACCTCTCGTGTCCGAGGATCGAGGCTCAGATCGCCCACCCGCAGGCGGCCGTCCCCGGGTCCGGCGCCCGCCCTGCGCAGGAGGGCGCGCAGTCGGGCCGCGAGCTCGTCCAGCGCGAACGGCTTCACGACGTAGTCGTCCGCGCCGGCATCGAGGCCTGCCACACGGTCCGCCACCGCGTCGCGTGCTGTGAGCATCAAGACGGGAGTTGGGTCGCCCCGCGCCCGGAGCCGCCGGCACACCTCGAGCCCGTCGAGGCCGGGCATCAGCACGTCGAGCACGACGGCGTCGAGCCCGCCCCGGCTCAGGCGCTCGAGAGCGAGGGAGCCGTCGGCCACGGAATCGACCCGATAGCCCTCCCCGGATAGGGCACGCTCCAGCGCCGCGCGCACCGACGGCTCGTCGTCTACCACGAGGACACGCGGGCCAGAGCTCACCGCTCCAGTTTGGCGCCCGTGCGGCCGGCGACCTTCGAGACGAGCCCCACGCACGAGGCGTCCGGGGGCGACCTCTTTCCCGGGGACAGGCCTCGGCTCGACGCGCTAGTCCAGCAGCTCGATCCGCTCGATCTGAGGTGGCAACAGGAACCGGTCGAGCGCGGTCGCGCCCACCCGGTTGCCGGCGGGGTCGTAGACGGACTCGACGTCGAGGATGAGGACCCTCTGGTCGCGCGCCCGAGAGTCCTTCTTCCACCCCTCGATGCGGCGACCGTCGTGGAGGTGGACGCAGACGTGCTGCGCGGCGCGGGGGTCGACGGGCTCCGAGGGCGCCGTCGGCGCAGCGGCGAGTGCCTCGGGCGCGCCGCTCTCGAACGCGCGCGGAGGCCCGGCGGCGCCCGCGACCGGTGCGGCAGCGGGGCGCTGGGGCGCGGCGGGAACCTCCGGGACCTCGGGAGGGCCACCACCCGGCGCCGCGCCGTTGCCGGCCCGATCGAGGCGCTCGCTGCGACCGGCGGCGTGCGGACCCGGGGCCGCGGAGGCCGCTCCGGGCAGAGCGGGTCGGCGGCGGCGGGCGAGTCCCCACCCGACCGCGACGAGGCCCGCCCCTCCGGCCACGAGGAGAAGCCACGGCATCCCTTCGCTGTCCCTGTCCGCGGCTTGCTCGACCGTGATGGGCTGGCTCGCGACCGCGTCCGAGGGCGGCTCCCCCACGGCCCGGCTGGGAGCGGGGGACGGAGATCCCTGCTGACGCCCCGCGAGCGGGTTGAGCGGGTACAGGGACCACAGCTCCTCGGGACCTTTCCGCCGCTCGCGACCCTGCTTGTCCTGGGCTTGGGCGGCCACGTCCCCGGACGCGCTCGCGGTTCCGACCCCCACGAGGGCGGCCGCCGCGACCACTGCGGCGAGCCTGGACCGGCAGCTCCGTACGTGCGGCATCAGCGGATCCTCAGCGGTGTGCCCACCGGCATGAGGCGGGCTAGCGCCAGTATGTCCTTATTCTCCATCCGGATGCATCCGTGCGAGACGCGGCCCGGAAGCAGATCCGGCCGGTCCGTCCCGTGTATCCCGATGAAGCCCCCCGCAGGCCAGTCGGTGAGCGTCGGAGAGCGGGCGCTGGTGCCGAACGCGACGGGCCCGTAGGTCGGGCTCGCGTAGCGCGACAGCTTGTTGCGGATGTAGAAGAAGCCCGTCGGTGTCGCCCACTGGGGACGCCCCACCCCCACGGGTGCGGTGAAGACCGGGCGGCCCGACCTGTACAACGTCGCTCGCAGCCGGGAGAGGTCGACGACCAGCCGGGTCCGCACGAGTCCGTACCCCCCGAGCGCCGCGCGGGGGACCCAGCCGGTCCGGCCGTTGGGCAGCGACGCCAGGCGGACGCGCACCCACACGCGCCCGCGGGCGTCGGTCCCGTGGGCGAGAACGGAGACGATGTTCGTCGTCCCCTCGGGGGTGAGGGTTCCCAGCACGTCAACTACCGCGCTTTCGGCCGCCGGGCGCGTGTGCGCGGCGACTCGCTCTTCGACAGGCGCCCACCGCGACATGTGCTTGGATGCCCCCAGCGGCCTTGGCGTAGGCGAGGGCAGCGCCGGCCGCACCGGGCGCGGGACGCCCGAGGCGCGCTCCGGGGCGCGCCCCCGCGCGGAGAGAGCCGCAGGATCCGGCAACGCCGCCAAGACCGCGCCCCCCGTCAGCACAGCGGTGGCAAGGGCGGCCGCGGCGCGCCGGCGCCGTGCCCTCACCCGGTGAATGCGGGGGCCCCCCGAGCGCGCAGCGTCCCCCTGCGGCCGAGGAACCCCGTTGCCTGCACGACCTCATCGACCTGCCTCAACGACCTCGGCCGATCGAAAGCAGGGCCGACCACCGGGACCCCTGCGACATGGCGAACCCACGCGGCGTGACGCGCCTCGACCGTGAGCAGCGAGAACACGGCCGCGACGAGACCGCGGGAGCGGATCCGCGCCGTCTGCCCCGCTAGCAATGCCGTAGTGAGGTCCTCCATGGCGACCATGGTTCTCGTGAACTCCTCGATGCTCTCGGTGACGCCCTGGTAGTCGAAGAAGGGTTTCTTGACCGCCGCGTCCCCGAGCGCTCCCTGCAGGATCTTGACGTGGGCGCGCTCGTGAGCCCCGAAGACCTTGGCCGCTCGGGCCCGGTCGGGTCCCATCGCATCGACCGTGCCCACCATCTCCGCCTCGGTGTAGAAGCCGGCCTGCATGTACTCGAAGGTCAGGTCGAAGTTGAGGATAGACGTGTCGTCCTGCTTGGAAAGGGCGGTGGGGCCCGGCGCCGCGACGGCTGCCAGAAGCGCCCCTCCCCCGATCGCGGCCTTCCTCAGGAAGTCTGCGCGGGTCATGGGGAACGCCTTCTCCATCGCCTCGCGGAAGGCTCCGTCCCGATCCAGGTCCTCCAACAACAGCTCGCTCATCTAGGCTCTCCTGTCCTGTGCGTTTCCGCGCCCTAGCCGATGTAGCCGCCGCGACGCAACGACCTCATCACCTGCTTCTCGCTCCGGGCAGCATCGGCCGCGTTCGGCGCAGGTAGCTTGCCGGCGATGTCCCGCACCCACGCTGCGTGACGGGCCTCCACGGAGACGATGCGCGCGGCCTCGAGGATGTTCTTGCGGGTGAGGTTGGCGCCCTGGCCGATGTAGGCGGCGCTTGCCGTCTCCTCCAGCTCGAGCGCGGCCGCGGCGAAAGCATTGTTGCTCGAGATCTTGTCCCCGAAGTCGAACTGCGGCGCGGACCGGGCGTCCGGGCCGAGGACGTCCTCCAGAGAGGACACGTGGGCTCGCTCGTGCTCGAGCACCGTCTGCGCGTACTCGGCCAGCTCTCCCGTGAGTGCGCCCTTGTCGACCGCAGCGGCGTAGAAGGCCTCGAGGAGGTATTCGTTCAGCAGGAGGAAGTTGAGGATCTGGACGTCCCGAGCCCGGCTGGGGCGGCCCTGCGCGAGAGCGGGAGCGGCGGCCGAGAGCGCGGCAGCCGCCGCGGCCCCAGCGCCGAGTGCAGCTCCCTTCAGCAACGCCCCCCGACTCACGCCGTCGTCGTCTCCGGCGCGGGTGTCGAGCAGTTCGTGCCACGCGTGGTCGGTCATCGCGTTCCCCCCTTGGGAAGTCTGGGTGGTCGGGGTTCAGCCGGCGGCGGTCGCACGAGCATCGACGCGACCCGGGCGCCGAGGCAAGAGGGTTGCTGGAGATTTCTTCCCCCCCGACCTGAACGACGAGGGTCGTTTCCGTGCCCCGCGAGGCGGGGAAAACCCGGTCAGCGGCTTGCGAAAGGAGGTGCGGCATGGGCCTGCTCTGGACCGTGCTGGCCATCATCGGCCTCGTCGTCGTCCTTCGGTGGATCTTCTAGCCCTCGTTTAGCCTCCGCTCCTCAGGGACGGGAGCCCGACCCACCACCGCGCTCAGGGGCATCTCCGTGAACCGCCGCGCACCGCTCCGCGCGAGCGATCTCATGAGTCTGTACGTGAGCCAGCCGACGAGTGGGGGCAGCGCGACGGCGAGGATCCGGTACACCGCGGTCACGGCCTCCACCGGGAGCGCGAACGTCTTTGCGAGGAGATCGTTGCTCGCCGCGAGGAAGAGCACCATGTAGAAGGTCAGCGTCGCCATCCCCAGGGCGGTTCGGACGGGGCGGTCCCGGGCGCGATCCAGGACGTGGTGGGGCTCGTGGTCGCGCGTGAAGCGGGCCTCGATGAAGGGCCAAGCGTAAAGGAGAGCGAACGTGATGCCGGGAAGCAGCACGGCGGGGTAGAAGGGATTCGGGATCTCCCATCCGGACCACCGCAGCTCCCACGCGGGGAAAAGGCGCAGCGCTCCCTCGACCCATCCCAGATACCAGTCCGGCTGAGCCGGCGAGCTGACGTCCTCGGGACGGAACGGGCCGTAGAGCCACACCGGGTTGATCTGCACCAGCCCGCCCAGCAGTGACACGACCGCAAAAGTGCCGAAGAACAGGGCCAGTGACTTCGCTGCATAGGTCGGCCACAGCTTGGAGCCGACCACGTTGCTCTCACGCCGCCCGGCTTGGGGGAAGTCGGTGTGCTTCTGGCGCCAGATGATGGCGAGGTGCGCAGCGAGCAACACCGCGATCGCGGCGGGGACGATCATGATGTGTGTGATCAGCAAACGACCGATGATCTCTTGCGCAGGGAACTCCCCGCCGAACAGCAGGAACGCGACCCAGGTCCCGACGAGCGGCACCGACAGCGCGATCGAATACGCGATCCGAAGCCCCGTCCCGGAGAGCAGGTCGTCGGGCAGGGAGTAGCCGCTGAACCCGTTGAAGATGCCCAGAACGAGCAACGTGACTCCGATGATCCAGTTGATCTCGCGTGGCCTGCGAAACGCACCCGTGAAGAAGATGCGACAGAGATGGGCGATCATCGCCGCGATGAACACCAACGCGGCCCAGTGGTGCATCTGCCGCATCACGAGGCCGGCACGCACGTCGAAGCTCAGCTCGACCACGGAGCTGAAGGCACGCGAGACCTCGACACCCTGCAGCGGGCCGTAGGACCCTTGGTACACCGTCTCCGCGACGCTGGCATCGAAGAAGAAGCTGAGGAAGATGCCGGTCAAGACCAGGATCACGAAGCAATAGAGGGCGATCTCGCCCAGCATGAACGACCAGTGGTCGGGAAAGACCTTGTTGAGCGCGCCCTGCACGAAAGACGACCCTCCGAGGCGGTCGTCGAGCCAGCGCGCGACGCGCTCAATCACGGCCGCGGCTCCAGAAGCCGGGACCCACGGGCTCCGGAAAGTCTCCCCGCGCCACGATGTAGCCGTCGTCGTCGACGTCGAGGGGCAGCTGCGGGAGCGCACGGGTGGCCGGGCCACCCGTCGGGCGCGCCCCCTGCAGCACTTGGAACACGGACTGGTGACAGGGACAGAACAGCTCCCGAGTCTCCGGTTGATACAGGCCGACGGGGCAGCCCGCGTGGGGGCAGATCTTCGAGTACGCGACGTGACCTGCCGGGGCCCAGTCCTCGCGTCCCGGCTCGCCCTCGTACTCCGTCGGCGACAGCCTGATCAGCAGCGTTTGGGAGTCGGCCGCATCCGTGTGGTTCTCCGGGAACACCGTCAGGACGCCGCCGACGTCGAGCTGGTCGACGTGGACGGGCACGCCCGAGGAGGTCACCGCCCGAGCCCCTTCCGTCCACTCTGTGCGGTGCAGCGCCTCGCCCGGCCTGCTGCCGAGCGATCGGATCGGGAAGACGGCGGCGAGCCCGAGGGCACCGAACGCGCCGGCGAGCAGCTTGAGCAGGAAGCCCCGTCGGCCCAGGGCATCGGCCCCCGCTTCGAAGGAGGCCTCCGCGCCCGCGCGCGCCTCCGTAGCGGGAACCGTCGGGCGGGGTTCGACGTATGGCCCCTCCGGCAAGAGCCTCTTCGCCCACAAGGCGAGTCCGATCGCGATGGCTCCCATGGCGATCCCGAGGAGAGCTCCCTCGAGCTGAGGCTGTCCGCCGAGCGCGTAGACGACCGTGAGCGACAAGGAGGCGAGGGCGCTCACGGCGAACGCGACCGCGATCACTCGGGCAGCGCCGCCCCCCTCTCTCACGCGTCCTCCGTCTTCGTCCCGATCCACCTGATGAACACGAGGAGAGCGCCCAAGCCGATGATCCACCCATAGGCCCCTTCGGCGACCGGGCCTATGCCGCCTCCCGGAAGGCCGCCGCGGTTGTCCGGGTTCTGCAGGTAAAGGACGTACCGAACCACGGCCGCGAGCTCTTCGTCGCTCAGGGTCTCACTTCCGAACACCGGCATGGTGCCGGGACCGGTGCGGATGGCCTCGGCGATCTCGATCGGGGTTGCGGAGTGCAGGTCGGTGGCGATGTTGGGTTCGGCGCCGCCGCCGTCTCTCGGCTGCGGGTCCCCGGACGCGAGCGCTCCCCCGATGCCCGACGTCGAATGGCAGGCGGCGCAGTTCTCCTGGTACAGCTCCTGCCCGACGTGGATGTCGGCGGTCTCGAGAGAGAGCACCGGTATCTCCGGCCCCGCTTGACCGAATCCGGTCACGAACTCAACGATGTCCGCGATCTGCTCCGGTGCGTAGACGGGCTCGGAGGGACGCATGCGCTCGTCCGGCGAGTCGAGCGGCATACGACCGGTCGTCAGCGTGAAGTGGGTGAGAGCGGGGCCGTTCGTCCCACTCACCAGATCGGGTCCGCGCGACGTCCCCTGACCCTCGTTGCCATGGCACCATGCGCAGTCCCGCATGTAGAGGTCGCGGCCCGGCTCCGCGGACGAGGGGGCTGGACCGGAGCGAAGCCGGTAGGGCTCCGGCTCCTGACCCGCGTAGGCGCAGGCTCCGGCCGCCAGGGCGAACGCCATCACGACCGGCGCCACGGCCTTCATGGGGCGGTGTTCCTCGCAGGAGATACGGGCGCGCCCGCGCCAGCAGGGTCGGGCTCTCGCAGCCAACGAAGCAGCAACGCGCCCATCGCCACGAGGTAGAAGGCTCCCGTCGGCACCCACATGATCAGCCCCGCCAGCTGCTGATCGCTGAGGGGCGAGAGCGACCACGCGCGCGCCGCGGCTTGGGAAACGGCATACAGAGGCTTGGTCGCGAAGGTGAGCACGGCCCCAAGTGCCGCACTCTGAAGACCCGTCGCGAACAGCAACAGCAGAGCGCCCGGGCGCGCCCGGGCTGCCGACGCCGCGTCCACGACCACCCACCAGAACAGCGCGGCGGTCGCGACGAAGCTGAGGTGTTCGAGCGCGTGCAGCGCGTCGCTCCTCACAGCGGCGTCGTAGAGGGAAGGCAGGTGCCACGCCCACATCGCCCCGGTGTGCAGGGCCCACACCACGACGCCGCCGGTCGCGACCGCTCCGGCCGCCGCGAGCCCAGGAGACCTGGACAGGGCGTGCAGCGCGCCCCGGGCGCGTCGCGGCACGGCCAGCGCGAGAGGCACGAGCGGCCGGCCGAGGACGAACAGCGGGGCGGCAACGAGGACGAGGAGCAGGTGCTGGACCATGTGGACGGAGAACAGCGACTCGCCCAAACGATGCAGCGGCGACACGAGCGCAACCGCAAGCGCACCGAGCGACGCACAGAAGGCACCCGCGGCGCGGGGGCCGACCGCCTCCCTCCCTCGCGGGGACACCCATAACCGTCGCACCCCCCTGCCGTAGGCCGCCGCCAAGCCCGCGAGAGGAAGCACCACCAGCGGGTGGAGCTCCCACGCGTTCCAGACGTGGGCCGGCGCGACGAAGCCGTGAGCCCAGCTCAGATCGATACCTCGCACGCCTCGAGAAAGATCATGGGAATGAACCCCACTGCGATGCCGAGAAGGAACAGCAAGCTTACGAACACACCTGCTGCGGCCATCCAGCTCGCCCGGGAGCCAGGGGTCCCGTCGCCCGTCCGCCGGAGGCGGCGCAGGCAGGAGTAGGCGGACGCAAAGCCGAGCAAGGCCACCAGCGCGGCCGCCGCGCTCACGCCCACGAGGAACACCTCGACGTCCATCCCGAACACCGTTCCCCGCCCACTCGCAGATGCGCCCGGCAAGCAAAGGACCTCGTTGAGGTCGGGAGCCACGAACACCTGCGCGGTCCAGGCGAGCGGGGCAGCGAATATCCCGAACCACAACAGCAGCGACTCCCTCGTCTCCGCCCTCGACGTCGCCCGCACCGCGGCCTCGTCCGTCATAGGTGAGGAGAGAGGTAGATGGTTACCAGCACGACGGCCCACACCGCGTCGACGAAGTGCCAATACATGGCGAAGTTCTGCACGGTGACATGTCGACGCTCGTCGAAGGCGCCTCGCCACGCTCGCACCTGTGTCCACAGACTGAACGCGAGGCCCACGACGACGTGGGAGCCGTGAAGGCCCGTGAGACCGTAGAAGAGCGACCCGTAGGCGTTCGTCGTGGGGGAGAACTCCTCGAGCGTCTGGGGATACTCGATCATGATCTGCATCACGAGGAAGGTGGCCCCGAGAAGGAACCCGATCGCGAGCCCCCACCTCAGGAGTCCCTGTCTGCCCTTCTTGATCCCGAGGTCGGCGATGTGCACGGGGACGCTCGACGACCACAGGACCACGGTCATGATCGCCACCAGCCCGAGCTCGGGCTTGGCGATGTCGCCGGGTGGCCACTCGGGACCGGACGTGAAGCGCAGGTAGAAGTAGCTCGCGACGAGCGAGCCGAACAGCATCGCCTCGGTACCGATGAGACCCACCATCCCCCACCACCCGAAGGCGCGCGTTCCTCCGGCATGGTGTGGCAGCCCCTCCGCCGCGTCGCGGACGCCGGCGCTCATCCGCCCGTCTCCGTCACGTCTCCTGTGTCTCCCCCTGGGGCCAGAACCACCCCGCGATGCCGACCACGGTCCCAACCGTCCCGAGCGCCGACAACAACGGCGACTCGAGCAGGATGCCGTATGTGAGAGCGGTCAACGCGATCGCGAGCAGGAACGGCCACGCGGTGGCGTGGGGCATGTGAAGCACGGCCTGCGGGGTCGCATCGACCACGCTCGTCGACAAGACCTGATGACCGTCGTCGAGGGCGTAGGCGCCGGCTTCGACGGGCTGGGCCCCCCTCCGGAGCTCGGGCTGATCCCACAGCGGCTCCCGGCTGTGGACGCGCGGGATCGTCTCGAAATTGTAGTCCGGAGGGGGCGACGTGCTCGCCCACTCCAACGTCTCGCCCCCCCAGGGATCGGGACCCGCTGGAGCTCCTCGGCGGCGGCTACGCAGGATGTTCAGGGCCGTGATCGCGATGCCAACGGTCAGCAGCCCCGCCCCAACCGAGGACGCCAGGTTGTAGCCATCCCACCCGAGACCCGCTTCGTACGTGTACACGCGCCGCGGCATGCCGAGCAGCCCGAGGATGTGCTGGGGAAAGAACGTGAGGTTGAAGCCTGCGAAGATGAGCCAGAAGCTCCACTTGCCGAGCCTCTCGTCGAGCATCTTCCCCGTCACCTTCGGCAGCCAGTAGTAGAAGGCGCCGAAGATGGGGAAGACGGCGCCCCCCACGAGCACGTAATGGAGGTGGGCAACGACGAAGTAGGAGTCGTGGACCTGCTGATCAAAGGGGACGAGCCCCAGCATCGGACCGGTCAACCCCCCGATGACGAAGGTGAAGATGAACCCGAGCACGAAAAGCATCGGCGTCTTCAGCACCGGCCTCCCCGACACCAGAGTGATCAGCCAGGCGAACACCTGCACCGCGGTCGGGAGCACGACCATCATGCTTCCCGCAGAGAAGAAGCTGAGCGACAGCGCTGGAATGCCCACGGCGAACATGTGGTGAACCCACACACCGAAGCCGATCAGGGCCGTCGCGACTTCGGCCAGGACGATATAGGTGTAGCCGATCATCGAGCGGCGGGCGAGGGTCGGGATCATGGCGGACGCGATCCCGAAGGCAGGGAGCACCACGATGTACACCTCCGGGTGGCCGAAGAACCAGAACAGGTGCTGCCACAGCACCGGATCGCCCCCCTCGGCTGCGTCGAAGAAGTTGAACCCGAACTTGCGATCCAGCTCGAGCATCAGCGCCGCTGCCGTCAGTGCAGGGAGGGCGAACACGATCTGCAACGACATCGCCAGCTCTCCCCACACGAAGATCGGGATGCGGTTGAGCGTCATCCCCGGAGCCCGCATCTTGAGGATCGTGACGATGAAGTTGATGGCGCCTCCGGTCGAGGAAATACCGAGGAAGATCAGGCCAAGGCAATAGAAGTCGATGTTGGGGCCCGGAGTGAACTCCTTGTTTGCGAGCGGCACGTAGTTGAACCAGCCGTCGTTGGGCGCGTTACCGCTCAGGAAGCTCGAATACAGGAACACGCCCCCCGCAAGGAAGGCCCAGTAGCCGAAAGCGTTGAGGCGAGGAAAGGCCATGTCGCGCGTCCCGATCATGAGAGGGACGAAGTAGTTGCCGAATCCGGAGAGCATCGGCATGGCGAACAAGAACATCATCGTGATGCCATGCATCGAGAACATCTGGTTGAAGGCATCTGGGTCGAGCAGCTCCAGATTGGGGCGCGCCAGCTGCGCCCGGATCAGCAGGGACTCGAGCCCCCCGAGGACGAAGAAGACGAAAGAGGTGTAGATGTACTTCACGCCGATCTTCTTGTGGTCCACGGTAGTGATCCACGAGCCCAACCCGGGCCGTTCCGCCCACATCGCCTCGAGACGTTGTGCGAGGGTCGCCACCTCTATCGAAGCCCCTGGAGGTAGTCGAGCAAGGCCTCGAGCTGGTCCGGAGAGAGGTCCGTCGGAGGCATCACGGCCCCCGGCTTGACCGCCTGCGGATGGGTTATCACGCGTGCAAGGTTGGCGCGCGTGTTGGCGACCGCCCCGGCCATGAGCGTTTCTCGGTCGGCGAGGTGCGTGAGGTCCGGGCCCACTGTGGCGTCGGCTTCCGTACCCTCGATCGCGTGGCACCCGACGCACGTCGTGCCGAGGAAGATCTGCTCCCCCACTGCGGCCACGCCGGTCGGTGCCTGCGCCGGCGACGCGATGTCGTTCAACCAGGCGGCGAACTCTGAGGCCGGCTGGGCCACCACGACGAATTCCATCTTGGCGTGCTGAAGCCCGCAGAACTCGGCGCACTGACCCCGGTAGCGACCAGGGCGATCGGCCTGAAGCCATGTCCAATTGACGCGACCGGGCACGTTGTCCACCTTCCCGGCGAGGCGAGGCACCCAAAAGCTGTGGATGACGTCGGCTGTCTGAAGCCTGATCCGAACAGGCTCCCCAACGGGGACGTGGATCTCGTTCGCTGTGACGCCGCCGTTGGGGTACCTCACCTCCCACCACCAGTCGTGCGCCACGACGTCCACGACCAGCCGAGAGCTCCGGCCCGCGCGCGCGAGGTCGCTTGTGTCGCGGACGGACACGACGAAGACCGCTATCAGCACTACCGCCGGCACGACGACGCCGCTCGCGATCACGAACCGCTCGCCCGAAGGAGAAGACGAGCGGTCCGGTTCGTCTGGACGACGCGCGCGGATCACGGCGACGAAGAGAAAGCCCAGCACGACCACGAAGGCGACCGTGGCGATCCAGAAGATGAGCCACCACAGTCCTTCGACGCGGGCCGCCACGGTCCCTCGGGGCTCGAGCATGGAAGCGGGTCCGCTGCAGGCCGCTGTCAACAGGGTCGAGAGCACCGCGATCGGGGCGCGCCGCCCCGCGCCGACGGCGCGGAGTTTGTGTCCGCGACGCAGCGCTCTCACCTCGACTCGGAACCTCCCTCTTGCAGCCCGCCGCGCAATATATAAACGCCGCGCTCGGCCCGCGTGCTGGGCCCGCAGCAGCGAAGCTAGCCGGGCCTCATCGGCCGGGGCGAGGACCTCCCTCTCGGGGACGGCGCGCGCCCGGAGCGCGTCTGCGCACGCCGATCGCCTCCCATGCAGCACCCACGCTCGACGTCCGGGACGCGGTCGTGCCGGGGGCCTGCCCCGAGCGCGGCAAGGGCGCAGGCGGAGGAGGAGGAGGAGGAGGAGGCGTCGGAGACGGGGACGTCCGCGGACCCCGCCGCCCGCGCGAACCTCTCTCCAGGAGAGCAACGTCCTCCCTCTCGTTGGCCCGGAGAAGGAGCGCGATGCCGGCGCTCGTGCACGCCAAGCCCGCCACGACCACGAGCGGGGAAAGCCACACCGGAACCCGCGCGGCAGTGTGGGGAAGATCCCCTCGGCGAACCCGGTTGCCCTCGCGGATGCGCGTCTCGTCGCCGTCCTGGGCGGCCGCGCTCGCTCCCAACAGAACGGTGCAGAGCACACCAGTCAGCAGGATGCTCTGCGCGCGCCCTCGCCGCTGTCGCATGGCACGCGTTCGCAGCGCGTCGTCCATGAGCTCCGTCCGCCCGTCGTTGGCCAGTACAGGTCATACCCCGTCGGGGACCGGGGGAACCACCGGAGCCTCCGGCCGGCAGGAGGTGCGCCGGAGAACCTCTCGCTTCCGCCCCGGCGCACCATCCCGCTCGGCCACCGCGCGTTGTGCGGCGAGGCACGGCGGCGGCCCATCGCTCCGCTTAGGGCCATCTTGCCGCCGGCGACCTGGGTGCGGGCGGGGCGAAAAGGGCGAAAGGGGTGAGTCGGGCTCGGGACCTCCTACGAACGGCACTCTCCGGAGCCGGAATCCAGCACGTCCCCGTCCGTGGACTTGAACTCGAACGAGTAACTGGCGTCCGGCTCGAGCGTCATGAACAGGACGCCCAGCTCTTGCTCTACCGCTTGCTCGCTCCCCTCGACCGGGTCACGCTCGATGAAGT
>DATADD010000111.1:0-9579 GCA_036258675.1 Actinomycetota bacterium
GCCCGCTCGTCGACAGGTCGGCTTGTGGCCTTGTCTTCTCGGCTCCTTGTGGATGTGTCTACGTGTCTATGTATCGATGACTCGATTTGGCCATGTGTCGATGTGTCGATGTGTCGTCACCACGATCTGTAGATATATCTACGAACAGGCGCCTTGCCGTCACTTCCGCCGGGCCCGCGGTGGCCCTTTCCGGACGCAACGAGTCCAGGCGAGAAAACTAACGCTCAACCTTATCCCTAGCTCTGCGGCGCCCCACCACGTTCACCGGGGTCCCGGCGAACGGCTCGCGCTCTCGGATGGCGCGCTCGAGGTAGCGCGTGTACGAGGGCTCCAGCGCCGCGGTCGCGAACACCAGAAAGGTGGGAGGTGAGATAGAGGGTTGCGCCGCGTACAGGATCCGCGCCGGGCGCCCGCCGCGCGCCCGGGGATGCGGCCGGCGGTCCTGGGCGCCGTGCACTATCTCGTTGACGAGGTGGGTGGGCAGTCGTCTCCGGTGCGACGCCACGGCCTCCTCGACGGCGGGGAGGACGCGGCCCAGCCCCCGGCCCGTGAGGGCCGAGATGCGCAGACGACGGGCCCACGGCACGAACCTCAAGCCATGGTCGAGGTCTCGCTCGAGGCGTGACCTGTCGCTCTCGGCGCCCGCGACCGCATCCCATTTGTTGAGACACACGACGCAGGCGCGCCCCTCGCCCACGATCGCCTCGGCGATCCGCTGATCGGGGCCGGTGAGCCCCGCCGCGGCGTCGATGACCAGGAGCGCCACGTCGACTCGCTCGAGGATGCGTCGAGAGCGCAGCCAGCTGAAGTACTCGACCGGGTCCTGAACCCGCGTCCGGCGGCGGAGACCCGCCGTGTCGACGATCCGGAGCCTCCGGCCCCCGCCGAGGAGCACCCACGAGTCGACCGGGTCGCGGGTCGTTCCCGGGCGCGCGTCTACGAGGGCGCGGGGCTCGCCCAGCAGCCCGTTGAGCAGAGACGACTTCCCCACGTTGGGGCGCCCGACGATCGCAGCCGATGCCCACGGGGAGGAGGGATCGGGGGCCTCCCTCTCCGGGAGCTCGTCGACGACGCGGTCGAGGAGGTCACCGGACCCCCGGCCGTGGAGGGCCGAGACGGGCGAGGGGTCGCCGAGACCGAGACCCCGGAACTCCCACGCCGCCGGCTCGTCGGAGGCGTCGTCGACCTTGTTCGCGGCCACCAGAACGGCGACGCCGGCGCGCCGGAGGTCGCGCGCGAGCAGGGTGTCGTCGGACACGATGCCGACCGAGGCGTCCACGACCAGGAGCACGAGGTCCGCGGCCGCGATCGCGACCTCGGCCTGCTCGCGCACGTCCGCGTCGAGGCCCCGCTGGCCCGGTTCGAGGCCTCCCGTGTCGACCACCTCGAAGCGCCGCCCCGCCCACTCCGCGATCGCGGAGTGACGATCCCGTGTGACTCCCGGACGCTCCTCGACGATCGCATGCCGCCGCCGCAGGATCCGGTTGACGAGCGAGGACTTGCCGACGTTCGGTCGCCCCACGACGGCGACGATCGGAAGCCCCTCCTCAGCGCGCACGCGCGCGCTCGAGCTCGAACAGGATGCGCCGCACGACGTCGTCGACGCCGAGGTCGGTCGTGTCCACGACGACGGCGTCGGGCGCGCGCGCCAGCGGAGACGCGGCGCGCGACGCGTCGATCTCGTCGCGCCGGGCGAGGGCTGCGGCCACATCCTCGCGCGTCGCGTCCGGCGTTCCCGTCTGGTCGAGCCGCCGCCGCGCCCTCTCGTCGAGGGTCGCGGTCAGGTACACCTTCAGGGCCGCGTCCGGAACCACCTGGGCGCCGATGTCGCGGCCTTCCATGACGACGTCGGATCTCTCCCCGATCGTCCGTTGACGTTCGACCAAGACGTCCCGAACCTCCCGGAGCGCGGCGACGCGGGGAGCCGCGCTGGTCACGGGCCCGGAGCGGATCTCGTCGGTGACGTCCGCCCCGTCGAGCCTGACCGTGCCGTCGTCCACCTCGATCTCGGCCGCCCGCGCCACGCGCGCGACCGCGGCGCCGTCGCCGAGGTCGGTCCCCGCCCGGAGGGCCGCGAGCGCGACCGCTCGGTACATCGCCCCCGTGTCGAGATAGCTCCATCCGAGCGCTCTCGCGAGCGCGGCCGCAACCGTGCTCTTGCCCGCGCCGGCGGGGCCGTCGATCGCGATGACGCTCACGAGCGCGCCCTCAGGGCGGCAACGACCTCGTCCCATCCCGGGAACGACGTTCCGACCGACCCCCATCCCCTTATGCGGACCTCGACGCCGGAGGCGAGCGCGGCGACCGCGAACGCCAGCGCGATGCGGTGGGCGCCGCGCGCGTCCACCACGCCGCCGTGGAGGCGAGTGGGGCCCGAGACCTCGAGCCCGTCGGCGCGGGCCTCCGCGCGCGCCCCGAGCCGCCGCAGGCCCGTCACGACCGCGTCGATCCGGTCGGACTCCTTGACGCGCAGCTCGGACGCACCGGTGAAACGGGTCCTGCCGTGTGCCTGGGTGGCGACGACGGCGAGGACGGGGATCTCGTCGATCAGCCGGGGCACCACGTCTGCTCCGACATCGACGCCGACGAGGCGCGACGCGCGCGCCCGGAGGGTCGCGACCGGCTCGCCGCCCGCGTCGTCCTCGTCCTCGAGGGCGATATCGGCGCCCATCTCCCGCAGCACCTCGATCGCCCCCGTGCGGGTGGGGTTGACGCCGACTGCCTCGATCGCGACGTCGGAGCCCGGGACGAGCGCGGCCGCCGCGAGGAGGAACGCGGCCGAGGAGGGGTCGCCGGGGACGGAGCGGTCGCAGGCGCGGGGCTCCTGGCCTCCCGCGACGGCGACGCTGGGTCCGTCTCGGTCGACGACGACGCCGGCCGCGGTCAGCATCCGCTCCGTGTGGTCGCGGCTGGGACGGGGCTCGACCACCCGCGTCCTGCCCTCGGCCCGCAGGCCGGCCAGCAACAAGGCGGTCTTGACCTGCGCGCTCGCAACAGGGCTGCGCCACTCGATCGCGCGCAGCGGCCCCCCTCGCACCCACAGGGGGGCGTGGTGGCCCGCCCGCCTGCCGTCCACGGTCGCTCCCATGGCCCGCAGCGGCTCGACCACCCGCCCCATCGGGCGCCGGCGCAGCGTGGCGTCGCCGGTCAGCGCGGCGCCCCCGTGGATCGTGGCGCAGAGGCCCAGCACCGTCCGGAGCGTCGTCCCCGAGTTGCCCGCGTCGATCACGGTGGGAGGCTCGACGAGCTCGTCCCACCCGGGCGACTCCACGACGGCGGTGGCCGCGTCCGGGTCCATCGTGGCGCGGGCGCCGAGCCGGCCGATCGCGCGGGCGGTGGCGAGGACGTCGCGCCCCCGATTGATGCCCCGGACGACGCTTGCGCCGCGCGCGACGGCAGCGAGCAGGAGGGCCCGGTGCGAGATCGACTTGTCGCCGGGAACGCGCGCGGTTCCCACCAGGGGCGCGGGGGCCGGCGTCACGGTCCCCCCCGCCGCCGCGCCGGACCGTGGTGTCGACATGTCGATATGTGGATCAAGGCAGCGCCTCCCGTGCGGGGTGGTAGCCGCGGGCCTCGAGCTCCGCGGCCAGCATCTCCGCGGCGCGCTCCCCCGCCACCACTAGCTCGAGCCGTCCGCGTCCTCCTTCGGGCGAGTGGACGATGCGGAGGTCCTCGATGTTGGCCCCGAGGCCGCCGGCGGCCGTCGTGACCTCGGCGAGGACGCCGGGCCGGTCGGGCACGAGCAGGGACAGCGTCACGGGCTCCGCCTCGATCCCCGGCTTGGCGAAGAGCTCCGCCCGTGCCCGTCGCGCCGACGCGAGGAACGCGCGCAGGTCCTCCCACCGACCCGCCTCCACGATGCCGGTCAGGGACGAGACCTTGGTTCCCAGCCGGGCGAGGGCCCCGAGGACGGCCTCCCGGTTGGCTCGGATGATCGTCACCCACAGGTCGGGGTCGCTTGCGGCGATGCGCGTGACGTCCCGGAAGCCGGGCCCGGCCAGGGACAGAAGCGCCCGCCTGTCCGCGTGGGAGGCGGTCAGGTCCACGAGCGCGCTCGCGGCCAGCTGAGGCAGGTGGCTGAGGGCGGCCACGAGGGTGTCGTGGGCCGCCGCGTCGACCGCCACCGGGGTCGCGCCCACGGCCTGGCCCATGGCGCTGACCCGGCTGTAGGCCCGCGACGAGGTGGCCCGGGTCGGGGTCAGGACCCACGCCGCCCCCTCGAACAGGGACGCGTCGGCGGCCCCGATCCCGTGGCGCTCCGAGCCCGCCATCGGGTGTCCGCCCACGAAGGCTCCCCCCAACGCGGCCTCGCCCGCCGCGACCACGGCCTCCTTGGCGCTGCCGACGTCGGTGACGACCCCGTCCCGGGCGACGACGCGCGCGACGGCCTCGAGGACGGCCGGGATGCGGTCGACGGGCGCTGCCACGACCGTCAGGGGCGCCCCCCGCACGGCGGCCTCCAACGAGTCGCAGACCTCGGTGGCCGCGCCCCGTTCCCGCGCCGCCGCGGCGACCTCGGGGTCCGGGTCGTAGCCCCGTACGGAGATCCCGGGACGGGCCCGGCGCAGCGCGAGCCCGAGCGACCCCCCGATGAGCCCCGTGCCCACCACGGCCACGGGCCCTCGTATATCTAAAGCATCCATAGAGCTTTAGACCTTATTCGGGGAGGTCGGTGCGGAGCTGGCGGGCGTCGCCGAGATAGACGTGGCGCAGCTCCGTCCGGTCCTTGCTCGTGTAGAGGTGCACGAGCACCCGGATGCAGCGCGGGATGGCGCCGGGGACGTCGATCTCGCGCGCGCACAGCAGCGGGACGTCGGAGATGCCGATCCTGCGAGCGGCTGCCGCGGGGAACTCGGCGGTGAGATCCGGCGTCGCCGTGAAGGTCAGGCTGACGAGATCGCGCGATGTCGCGCCGTTGCGCTCGAGGAGCGCCGCGAGGAGCTCGGCCGTGCCCGCCACGATCCCCTCGGCGTCGTCGCGGTCGATCGTGATCGCCCCGCGCAGGGCCGCGAGGCGCTCCCGTCGCCGCCCCCCGGGCCCGCGTGCGGACCCCTCGTCCTCTTCTTGTCGAGCTATCAACTTGTCGACAAGTGGACGGAGTGGTGGCGACGTTCCCCGGCGCCTGCACCGCGGTGGCCACGGCGCAGCTTCCGGTACGGTCGCCTTGTCGACAAGTAGATGAGTCCCCCCTAGAGACCGCAGGCGCGGTAAACGGCCCTGACCTCCTCGGCCGTGAGGCGCCGGTACGTGCCCGGCCGAAGGCGCCCCAGCATAAGGGGGCCGATGGCCGTCCTCACGAGCCGGCCGGCGGGATGCCCCACGACCTCGAACATGCGTCTGACCTGCCGGTTCCGTCCCTCCCGGATCGTCACCTCGACGAGGCTCGAGCCCCCCGCGCGCGAGCGCAGCCGGACGCGGGCGGGCGCCGTGGGGCCGTCGTCCAGGTCCACGCCCCGGGCGAGGCGGCGCAGGGTCGATCTCGACACCTCACCCCGGGCCTCGACGAGGTAGGTCTTGGGGACGCCGAAGCGGGGGTGGGTCAGCCGATGGGTGAGCTCGCCGTCCGAGGTGAGAAGGAGCGCGCCCTCGGTGGCGACGTCGAGGCGGCCCACCGGCCACACGCGCTCGTCGCCGTGCCACAGGTCCATCACGGTCGGACGGCCGGCGGGGTCGGAGGCGGTCGTCACGACCCCCTCCGGCTTGTTCATGAGGTAGTGGACGAGGCCGGCGTCGAGGGGGACGCGCGAGCCATCCACCTCTACTACATCCTTAGATGGATCCACACGCTGGCCGAGGCGCGCGGGCTCGCCGTTGACGCGCACTCGCCCGGCGACGACGAGGGCCTCGACCGCGCGCCGGGAGCCGACCCCGGCGTGCGCGAGCACCTTCTGCAGGCGCTGCGCCACGTCAGGCGTTGGGCGAGAGACGCGCCTCCATCTCCTCGACGGCCTCGGCGTCGGGCATGAACCCGGCGAGGGGAGGAAGCTCGTCGAGGGACCCGAGGCCCATCCGCTCGAGGAACTCGTCGCTCACCGCCACGAGGGCCGCTCCCCCGGGACCCCTTCCCTGCTCCCGCACGAGGCCGCGCGCGATGAGCGTGCGCACGACGCCGTCGGAGTCGACGCCCCGCAGCTCGCCTATCTCGGCGCGGGCGATGGGGCCTCGGTAGGCGACGATCGCGAGCACCTCGAGCGCCGCGGCGGTCAGGCGCGCGTGGCGGTGTCCCGTGACGAACCGCTCCAGCCACGGCGCGCAGTCGGGGCTCGTGTACAGCCGCCACCCGACCGCGGTGCGGCGGAGGACGAACCCCCGATCGTCGGCTGCGTAGGACGCGGCGAGGTCCTCGAGGAGATCCCGCACCGCCCCCCGCGGCCTCTCGAGCACCTCGCCGATCAGCCCCTCGGGGACCGGCTCGTCCGCCAGCAGCAGGATGGCCTCGACGACCTTGCGGTCGGCAACGGTCATGACGCCACCTCCCGCCGGTCCCGAGGCGCCCCGGGCCCGGACGGCGGCGCGGCCGTGTACTCCTCGGCCTCGGCGGCGACCTCCTCCGCCGAGACGTCCCCCGTCCACCGGGCGCGGATCTCTCCGAAGCGGTCGGCCTGCCCCAGCGACACAGCCCCCGCCTTGAAGAGCTCGAGGAGGCCGAGGAATCGGACCACGACGTCGATGCGGCGGCGCGCCGACGAGCACAGCTCCCGGAAGGTCATCTCGGAGCCGACGCGCAGCTGCGCCGCGAGCGTGTGTATCGCGTCGCGCACGGACGCGGTCGCGGGGGCGATGTGGGTCACGTCGATCCCGGGCTCGGGCCGCGGCGCGAGCGACCCGGCCGCTGCTCGTGCGAGGTCCTCGATCGAGGTCCCGGCGAGGACGTCGGGGACGAGTCCCGCGAAGCGCGGCTCGAGTCCCGCCGTGCGGCCGTGGGCCGAGCCGCCCTCCTCGAGGCGGCCGGCGATCCATGCTCCCGCGGCCCGGAAGGTCGAGCATTCGACGAGGCGAGCAAGCAGGACGTCGCGCTCCTCGAGGAGCCTCGCCTCCTCCGGGGCCTCCGCCGGCCCCGGCAGCAATCGGCTCGACTTGAGCTCGAGGAGCGTCGCCGCCACCACCAGGAAGCCGGTCGCGGACTCGAGGTCGAGGTCGTCCCTGTCTCGGAGGGCGGCGACGTAATCGCTCGCGATCGCGGCGAGTGGGACCTCGTAGATATCGATCCGGCGCCGGGTGATGAGGTGGAGGAGGAGGTCGAGCGGGCCCTCGAAGACGTCGAGCGCCACCGAGTGCGCCCCGCGGGCGCCTCGGACATCGTTGCCGATGGGGAGATCCCGCGACATGGCGCCCTTCGTGCTCGAGGTCCTGGAGCGGTTCAGCGTAGCGGAGGCCCGGAGCGAGCCCCGGCTTTGACCCCCGGCGAGCCGGGGTCGGCGCTCAGCGGGGCGCGGCGCGAAGAGAGGCCCGGGGGAGCATCCCGATGCGGTCTTTGACCTCGGCCAGGGTCGCGTCGGCGATCTCGGCGGCCCGCTCCGCCCCCCGGGCGAGGATCAGCTCGATCTCGTCCCGGTCCTCCATGAGGAGGCGGAAGCGGCTCCGCAGCGGCTCGAGGCGCTCGACGAGGACGTCCGCGAGGGCCGCCTTGAAGTCGCCGTAGCCGGAGCCAGCGAAGCGCGCCTCCAGCTCGCCCACCGAGCTTCCGTCGAGAAGCGAGTAGATCGTCAGAAGGTTCGTGAGCGCCGGCTTGTCCCCGCCGGCGCGCACCTCTCGCCCGGAGTCGGTGACGGCCGCTCTGACCTTGCGCGCGATCTCGTCGGGGGAGTCCGTGAGCGCGATGTTCGAGTCGGGGCGCCCCGCCGACTTGCTCATCTTGCGGGCGGGGTCGTCGAGCGACATGATGCGCGCGCCGGCGGGCGGGATCCACGGCTCCGGCAGCACGAAGACCTCCCCGAGGAGGGAGTTGAAGCGCGCCGCGAGGTCGCGCATCAGCTCGACGTGCTGGCGCTGGTCCTCTCCGACGGGGACGCCGTGGGCCCTGTAGAGAAGGACGTCGGCGGCCTGCAGGACGGGATACGTCAGGAGCCCCGCGCCGACCGACTCGGCGTCCGATCTCGACCTCTCCTTGAACTGGACCATGCGGCGGAGCTCGCCGATCCGGGCCAGGCACGTGAGGACCCACGCGAGCTCGGCGTGCGCGGCGACGTGCGACTGCACGAAGAGGACGGATCGGTCGGGGTCGACCCCGGACGCGATCAGGCTCGCGGCGACCTCGAGGGTGCCCTCCGACAGGGCCCCGGGGTCCCACGGCACGGTGAGGGAGTGGAGGTCGACGACGCAGTAGAAGGCCTCGTGGTCGTCCTGGAGGCGCACCCAGTTCCGGAACGCCCCGAGGTAGTTCCCGAGATGGGGCACTCCGGTCGGCTGGACCCCGCTGAACACGCGCGCGCCCACGGGTCTACCTATACCTCCACTTCAGATTTCGGCAAGGAGGGGAGTCGTGCGGCGGCCGGACGCTCCCTACAATACCCGCCGTGAACGGCCCCCTCAGTCTCCTCTCGAGCGACCCCGTCCTGTTCGTGCTGCTGGCGGTGTCGCTCCTCGCGGCTCTGACGTTGCACGAGTTCGGACACGCCTACGCGGCCGACCTCCAGGGCGACCGGCTCCCGCGCGCGATGGGGCGGGTGAGCCTCAACCCCGTCCGTCACCTCGACCCCCTCGGGACGATCTTCATCCTCCTGGTCGGCTTCGGCTGGGGCAAGCCCGTCGAGTTCCGGCCCGAGGCGCTGTCCTCGCGGCGGTTCGGGGCGGCCCTCGTTGCTCTCGCGGGGCCCGGCATGAACCTGCTGCTGGCCCTCGCGGGCGCGTTCCTGCTCCGGCTCGTGGCCGACCCGGCGACCGAGGCCGCCGTGCGCGGGATCCTCGACGGCACCTTCTTCGGCCCGGTCGATCTCTCCCCGCTCGCCCGGTTCGCGTTCCTGTTCACCTCGATCAACGTTCTTCTCGCCGTGTTCAACCTCATACCTCTACCTCCACTTGATGGTTCGCGCCTCCTGACCATCTTCCTTCCCCCGAACAAGCAGAAGGTCGTGTTCTGGCTCGATCGCTGGGGCTTCCTCGTGCTCATCGGCCTGCTCGTGTTCGGGGGCTTCGCCCTCCTCAACCCGATCTTCGACGCGGTCGGCCGGATCGTGTTCTCGCTCGCGGGGTTCTAGAGGTCGTCGAGACCGTCTACCCGCGCGGGAGGCATTGCTTGTCGACAAGACGACAAGTCCCCGGATCGCTAAGGGGCCAAGTGGCCAAGTGACCTAGTCGACCCGCTACTCGCCGAGCTCGCGCAACAGGATCGAGTCCTCCCCTCTCGCCTCGAAGTCCTCGAGGAGGTAGGCGAGGGCGGCCCGCACGATGCGGCCCCTGTCCGCTGCAACACCGTGCTCCGAGCGGAGGCGTAGGCGCGCCCGCTCGAGCGCCATGAGGTCGTCGCGGGTGCAGTAGAAGGTCACCTTCTCGTTGTGCTTGGGACCCCTCCTCGGCTCGGGGGCGGGAGGGGGAGGAGTCGTCTCGGCCACCTGTAGCTTTGTCGACTTGTCTTCTTGG
>DATADD010000112.1:0-6015 GCA_036258675.1 Actinomycetota bacterium
CCCAAGCGCCGCGAGATCGGCCACGGCGCGCTCGCCGAGAAGGCGCTGTTGCCGGCGATCCCATCCAAGGAGGAGTTCCCCTACGCGCTGCGCGTCGTGTCCGAGATCCTGTCCTCCAACGGCTCGACGTCCATGGCGAGCGTGTGCGGCTCGTCGCTCGCGCTGATGGACGCGGGCGTCCCCTTGCGCGGCGGCAACCACATCGGCGGTGTGGCGATGGGGCTCGTGGCGGAGGACGGCGACTACATCCCGCTCACGGACATCCTCGGCGACGAGGACGCGTTCGGCGACATGGACTTCAAGGTTGCGGGAACGCGCGAGATCGTCACCGCGCTCCAGCTCGACATCAAGATCGGAGGCATCCCGGCGCACGTCCTCGCCGATGCCCTGCGCGCCGCCAAGGCCGGCCGCCTGCGCATCCTCGACGAGATGGACAAGGCGATCTCGTCGCCCCGGCCGGAGCTGGCGGCGCTCGCTCCACGCGTCATGGCGATCAAGATCCCCGTCGACAAGATCGGCGAGGTCATCGGTCCCAAGGGCAAGAACATCAACATGATCACGGCCACGACCGGAGTGGAGATAGACATCGACGACGACGGGACGATCCGGATCGGGTCGGCGGACCAGGAGTCGGCCGACCGGGCAGCCGGCATGATCCAGGACATCGTCAACCCGCGTCTGCCCGAGGTGGGCGAGAGGCTGCTCGGAACCGTCGTGAAGACGACGACCTTCGGGGCGTTCGTGAACATCGCTCCCGGGCGCGATGGGCTCGTCCACATAAGCAAGCTCGGCGAGCGCCGCATCGAGCGCGTCGAGGACGCCGTCAACGCGGGCGATCAGCTCGAGGTCGAAGTGAGCGACATCGACCCACAGGGCCGCATCAATCTCACGCCGGTGGCGTGGCTCGAGCGGCAGGTCGAGTCCGGCAAGACGCTCGAGGAGGCGCGCGTCGCGGCCGTGGGCTCGACGGGCCCCCGCCGAGACGGGGGACGGGAGCGCGGCGGACGCGACCGCGATCGCGGCGGCCGCGATCGGCGCGGACCCAGGCGAGAGCGCGCTCCTCGCCGCAGCGACGACGAGCGGTAGCTCGTTGCACTTCGAACGCACCACACTCGACTCCGGCATGACCGTGGTGACGGAGCGGATGAGCGGTGTTCGCTCGGCCTCGGTCGGCTTCTGGTTCGACGTCGGCTCCCGCGACGAGCCCGACCGGCTCGCGGGGACGTCGCACTTCCTCGAGCACCTGCTGTTCAAGGGAACCCCCCGCCGGAGCGCCAAGGACATCGCCGATGCGTTCGACGCGGTCGGAGGAGACGTCAACGCGTTCACGAGCAAGGAGTACACCTGCTACTACTGCCGCGTGCTCGACGAGGACATCCCCATGGCGCTCGAGGTCCTGAGCGACATGATCACCGCGTCGAGCGTGGATCCGATCGAGCTCGAGTCCGAGCGCAAGGTGATCCTCGAGGAGATCGCGATGCACGAGGACGCGCCGGACGAGCTCGTGCACGACCTCTTCTATCGGGCGCTGTGGAACGGGCATCCCCTCGGGCGGCCGGTCCTCGGCTACAACGAGACCGTCGGCGGAGTGGACCGCGACGACGTCGTGAGCTACTGGCGGGAGCGCTACGGACCATCGAACCTCGTGGTCGCGGCCGCGGGCAACATCGAGCATGCCGCGCTGGTCGAGACCGTCGACGCGCTCTTCCCGAGCGCCTCGGGCCACCGGACGCTGCGCGACGGGCGGCCGCCGCAGACGCACGCCGGCATCGACGTCCTGAAGCGACCCACGGAGCAGGCGCACATCGTCTACGGCACCGAGGGTTTGCACCGCAGCCACGAGGACCGGCACACGCTCACGATCGTCGACACGATCCTGGGGGGCGGCATGTCGTCGCGCCTGTTCCAGGAGGTGCGCGAGAAGCGCGGGCTCGCCTACTCCGTCTACTCCTACCGGTCGCTCTTCGCGGGCACCGGCACGTTCGCGATCTACGCCGGCACGACGCCGCAGAACGCGGAGACGGTCATCGACATCCTCAAGGACGAGATCGCCGACGTGGTCGAGGACGGCATCACCGAGGGCGAGCTGGAGCGGGCCAAGGGCCACGTCAAGGGCTCGCTCGTGCTGTCGTCGGAGGACCCCGGGAGCCGCATGAACCGCCTCGGCCGCCAGCAGGTGACGACGGGCGAGATCCTCTCCCTCGACGACCTCATCGCGGCCTTCGAGGGGATCGACATGGACGATGTCCGCAGGGTCGCCCGGACGGTGCTGGGCGGGGGCGGCTATCGCGCCACCATCGTCGGGCCCTTCGACGAGGGAGCGTTCGACCGCCACGCGGCGTGACCCCATGCCCCTCGCCGTAGGTGTGATCGGCGCCCGGGGGCGCATGGGGACCGCCACCTGCACGGCGGTCGAGGACGACGCCGAGCTCGAGCTCGTGGCCCGGGTCGGCCGCGGCGACCCGCGCGACGGCCTCGTCGAGGCCGGCGCCCGCGTCGCCGTCGACTTCACCACCCCGACGGCCGTTCTCGACAACGTGAGGTGGTGCCTCGAGCGGGGGCTCCACGTCGTCGTCGGCACGACCGGCCTCTCCGACCGCGATCTCGAGCGCATCGAGGGATGGACGCGGCCGGGAGCCCACGCCGTCGTGGCCCCCAACTTCGCGATCGGGGCCGCTCTCATGATGAGCTTCGCGGCGCAGGCCGCGCCCCACTTCGAGCGCGCGGAAGTCGTGGAGCGCCACCACGAGCGCAAGCTCGACGCGCCGTCCGGCACCGCGCTCAGGACGGCCGCCCTCATGAACGACTCCAGGGGGGCAGGCTGGGGCGAGACCGCCGGCGAGGAGCGCCTCCCGGGGAGCCGCGGGGGCGACGCGGGCGGCGTTCGGGTCCACTCCCTGCGCCTTCCCGGGTCCGTTGCCCACCAGGAGGTGGTGCTCGGCGGCCCCGGAGAGACGCTCACGATCCGCCACGACTCGACCGACCGCTCCTCGTTCATGCCCGGGGTCCTGCTCGCGATCAAGAGCGTCGAGGCGCGGCCGGGGCTGACCGTGGGCCTCGCGCCGCTCCTCGGCCTGCCCGACCGGTGACGTCGGCGCGGCTCCTCGCGGCGGTCGCGGCGGCCGCGCTCGCGCTCGCGCCCTCCTGCTACGGGGGCTCGGCGCAGCTGTCCGAGTCGGGCCGCGGGCTCCCCGAGGTGACCGTGGAGTTCCCCGCCTCGGCGGCCCCGGGCTCGACCCACGTGTCGTTCGTAAGGGTGACGAACCCGGGCCCGGGCGACCTCTCGAGGGTCGCGGTCGCGTTCGCGCGCGTGGGCGCGCCGGCGGCCGAGGGGCTGCCCAACCCGATCGTGGACCCGGGGGGCGGGCCCGACTCGGGCGAGGTCGTGGGCGTCGCGCCCGAGCCCTCGAGCGTCTCCGACGACGGCGTCGTGTTCCGCTTCGGACCTCTGCCAGAGGGCGAGTCGATGACGCTCGAGTTCCGCCTGCGGGTGCCGCTGCGGGCGGGAGCCGCGGCGAACTCCGTGACCGTCTACGACGATGCCGAGCCCGGGCGGGCCGGCGGGGCCCGGCTGGAGACCACCGTCGAGGGCGGGACCGTTTAGCGTGGACGGGAGGCGGCCGCACGGTGGGGCGGGAGCGAGGCGAGGAGGTCCACAGATGAGCGACGCGCGCTTCGGCCGGGTGATAACCGCGATGGTCACGCCCTTCGAGCCCGACGGCGCCCTAAACGTGAAGGGCGCCCGCTCGCTCGCCGCCCACCTCGTCGATCACGGCTCCGACGGGCTCGTGGTGTGCGGCACGACCGGGGAGTCGCCGACGCTGTCGCACGACGAGAAGCTCGCCCTGATCGAGAACGTGGGCGAGGAGGTCGGGGAGCGCGCGACGGTGATCGCAGGCACGGGGACGTACGACACCGCCGAATCGATCGAGCTCACGCGCGCGGCCGCCGACGCGGGCGCGCACGCATGCCTCGTCGTCACGCCCTATTACTCCAAGCCGCCCCAGAACGCGCTCAGGGCGCACTTCGAGGCCGTCGCCGACGCGGCCGAGGTGCCGGTGATCCTCTACGACATCCCGGGGCGGACCGGTCGCCGGATCGAGCCCGCCACCCTCGTCGCGCTCGCCGGCCACGAGCGCATCGTCGCGGTCAAGGACGCGGTCGGCGACGCGTCGGAGACGCTCAAGCTGCGCGCGGCGCTGGACGACTCCGGCGCGTCCGACTTCGAGATCCTCTCGGGCGACGACGGGCTCCTTCTGCTACATCTCGCAGCCGGGGCCGTGGGCATCGTCTCCGTTTGCTCGCACCTCGTCGGGGACAGGCTGGCGGGGATCATCTCCTCGTTCGGCTCCGGCGACGCGGGAGGGGCGCGCCGCGACTTCGTCGCCCTCCTGCCCTTGCTCGACACGATCATGACGATCACGACCAGCCCGATCGCGATCAAGGCCGCCCTCGGCATGGTCGGGATCGACGTCGGCCACCCGCGGCTCCCGCTCGTCCCGGCGACGCCCGACGAGGAGGCCGGCATCCGGCGCGCCCTGGAGTCGAGCGGCCTGTTGTGAGCGCGGCGCCGGGCGCGACCCGCGTCGTCTTCCTCGGCGGGGTGGGCGAGATCGGGCGCAACATGTTCGCGATCGAGGCAGACGGCAAGGTCCTCGTCATCGACTGCGGTCTGTCGTTCCCGACCGAGGACATGCTCGGCGTCGACCTCGTCCTGCCCGACTTCCGCTATGTCACCGCCGACGGGCGCTCGTGCGTCGGCGTCGTGCTCACCCACGGCCACGAGGACCACGTCGGGGCCTTGTCATGGTTCGCGCGCGACGTCGATGCGCCGATCTTCGGGACGCCGTTGACGCTCGGTCTCGCGCGTCGCCGCCTCGAGGAGTTCGGCACGGACGCCGATCTGCGCGAGATCCACGCGCCGGGGAGGCTGCAGCTGGAGCCCTTCGGTTGCACTTTCCTGGCGGTGTCGCACTCGATCCCCGACTCGGTCGCGCTCGTCCTCGACACCCCCGGCGGACGCATCCTTTACACGGGTGACTTCAAGCTCGACGAGAGCCCGATCGACGGCCGCAAGACCGACATGGAGGCGTTCGCGCGCGAGGGCGCGCGCGGGATCGATCTCATGATGTCGGACTCCACCAACGCAGAGCGCCCCGGCCGGACGCCGTCGGAGGCGGTCGTGGGCGACGCGCTGCGCGACATCTTCGCGCGCGCCCGCCGGCGCATCATCGTCGCCTGCTTCGCGTCGAACCTCCATCGCCTCCAGCAGGTGTGCGAGGCGACCGAGCGCAGCGGTCGCGTGATCGCGTTCGTGGGCCGCTCGATCGAGGCCAACGTCGAGGTAGGCCGCCAGCTCGGCCATCTCGCCGTGTCCGACGACACGGTGATCGACGTCGCCGACCTCGAGCGCCATCCCCCCGAGAGGACGGTGATCGCGTGCACGGGTTCGCAGGGGGAGCCTCTCTCCGCCCTGTCTCTGATCGCGGCGGGCGAGCACAGACGGGTCCAGGCCGAGCCCGACGACACGGTGATCCTGTCGGCGAGCCCCATCCCCGGCAACGAGTCCGCGGTCCACCGGGTCACGAACGCGCTCTACAGGGCGGGGGCGGAGGTGTACCACTCCGGCGCGAGCGAGGTCCATGTCTCGGGCCACGCCGCGGCCGACGAGCTGAGGGAGATGGTCGAGACCGTGCGGCCCCGCCACTTCGTTCCGGTGCACGGCGAGTACCGCCAACTCGCCCTCCACCGCAACATCGCCCGCGACGCCGGGGTGCCGGCGGACGCCATCACGATCGTCGAGGACGGCGACGTCCTCGACGTCTCCCGCCGCGGCGTGCGGCGCGCCGAGCGCATCAAGGCGGGCGTCATCTTCGTCGACGGGCTCGGCGTCGGCGACGTCGGGCCGGTCGTGCTGCGCGACCGCCGCCTGCTCGCGGAGGACGGCTTCCTTCTCTGCGTCGTGACGATCGACGGGCAGAGCGGCGAGGTGTTGGCCGGGCCCGACCTGATCAG
>DATADD010000113.1:0-3981 GCA_036258675.1 Actinomycetota bacterium
TCGCAGGGGCGGCCGTCGGACACGATCATCGTTCCCGCGACGGTGTCGACCGCCATGCCGAAGACGGTCGCGTCGGCGTCCCATCCCTCCGCGTGGACGCAGATCGAGCGGGGGTCGGCGTCGTGGTCGGAGAGCACGCGCCCACAGTCTTCGAGCGTGGCTACGGGGGAGTCGCGCACGAGCTCGCGGGCCCGCTCCAGACGGCCGCGGGAGCCGGCACCGGGAGGCCGGCCGACGCCTCCGAGGCGGGCCGAGAGATAGTGGTTGGTGTGCGCGGTCGCCGGCTCGAGGACGTCGTGCTCCTGTGCGGTCGTCTCTACGACCATGTCCCGCCCACTCCCCGCCAGGACGTGCGCGTAGCCTCCCGCCCGGCCCTCGCTGCAGGCCGCCGCAACCGCGGCGGGGAGCCCCGGCGCGCCGAGCGCGAGGCGGCTGACGAGCACGCGCGGGACGCCGATGCGGTCGTCGCGGGCGCTGAGCGAATCGATCCCCTGGGCGAACCCCGCTGCGCTGAGGCCGACCGCGGGCAAGAACCCCATGCAGGTCGGGGAGACGAACGCGGGGCCGTCGTCGGGTGAGGCGACGACGACTCCCACCTGATCGTGGCCCGCGTACCACTGCTCCGCGTGCAGCAGGAACCGGCCGTGCACGATCGTGGTGCAGGCGTCAGCGGGCCACACCTCCTCCAGGCAGTTGAGGGTGAGGCCCTCGTGAAGCGAGATGCCGGCGCCCTCGACGAGGCCCTCTAGCTCCTCCACGAGCTCCGGCACGCGCGCTCGGGCGGCCTCGAGGTACGGGAGCGCCCGCCTTCCGAGCGCCCCGATGTCGGTCCCGGCCGCGTGGGCGAGCTCGGCGTAGAACCCCAGTGCGGCTCCGATCCCCCCGCCGAAGGCGTCGCCGTAGGCGCGCCCGAGCTCCCGGGGTGATCCGGAGGCGTGGACGACCGAGAGCGTCATGGAGCGGCGAGCGGCGACGGCATGGGCGGAATCCTTCCACACGGCCGCCGCGCGGTCGCGGGCGGGCGGGCCTTCCGCGGAGCGGGACGGGGGGCTAGGATGACACGGTCGTAACTACGGGCCTGTGGTCCGCCCCGGGGCGCGTCGGGAATCACAAAAGGGGGCGGATCCATGGAATCGAACGCGCGTTCGATTAAGCTCGACGAGAACGTGTCGTACCCCCTCCCTACGGTCGTCCCGAAGGACCACGAAGAAGGGCTCCGGCAGCTCCGGGGCCGGCCGTCGGAAACGGTGACAAGGAGGAGCGGTGGCCACCAGCAGGGAACGCAACGTCGTTCGGGACACACGGCGAGACATCGCGGGACGGGACGCGGCGCTCGAGATGGCGCTCGCCCAGATCGAGAGGGCCCACGGCAAGGGCTCGATCATGCGGTTGGGAGACGACGGCTCCCGGTTCAACGTCGAGACGATCCCGACCGGGTCGCTCGCCCTCGACCTCGCCCTCGGGGTCGGCGGGCTCCCGCGCGGACGGATCGTGGAGATCTACGGGCCCGAGGGATCGGGCAAGACCACGGTCAGCCTCCACGTGGTGGCCGAGGCACAGAAGGCGGGCGGTCTCGTGAGCTTCGTGGACGCGGAGCATGCGCTCGATCCCGCCTACGCCAAGGCCCTCGGCGTCGACATCGACAACCTGCTCGTGTCGCAGCCCGACACCGGCGAGCAGGCTCTCGAGATCGCCGACACGCTCGTCCGCTCGGGGGCGATGGACGTGATCGTGGTCGACTCGGTCGCGGCCCTCGTGCCGCGCGCCGAGATCGAGGGGGAGATGGGCGACTCGCACGTGGGGCTGCAGGCTCGCCTCATGTCGCAGGCGCTGCGCAAGCTCGCCGGCAACGTCAACCGCTCCAAGACGATCTTCGTCTTCATCAACCAGCTGCGCGAGAAGATCGGCGTCATGTTCGGGTCCCCCGAGACGACCCCCGGGGGGCGCGCGCTCAAGTTCTACTCGTCCGTCCGGTTGGACGTGCGCCGGATCGACGCGCTCAAGGACGGCGCCGAGGTGGTGGGCTCGCGCGTGCGGGTCAAGGTCGTCAAGAACAAGGTGAGCGCGCCGTTCCGCAAAGCCGAGTTCGATATCCAGTACGGGACCGGCATCTCGAAGGAGGGGAGCCTGCTCGACGTCGCGATCGACGAGGGGATCGTGCGCAAGTCGGGGGCGTGGTTCATCTACGGGGACGACCAGCTGGGGCAGGGACGGGAGAACGCCAAGAGCTTCCTCGCCGAGAACCCCGACATCGCCACCGAGATCGAGCTCAAGATCAAGGACAAGCTGGGGCTGTTGGCATCGGAGCAGGAGGATGCCGGCGACTGATCGCGACGGGGACGCGCGCGACCGCGATGCTGCGTTGGACGCGGCGGCGCGGCTGCTTGCGCAGCGCCCCCGGACCCGGACCGACCTCGCGAACCGCCTCCGGGGGCGAGGGTTCGGTCCCGAGGCCACCGAGGGCGCACTCGACCGGCTCGAGGAGCTCGGGATCGTCGACGACGCCGACTTCGCGCGCCGCTGGATCGAGGAGCGGTCGCGGACGCGCGGGCTCGCGGGGGAGGTGCTTGCGGCCGAGCTCGTCCGCAAGGGCGTCGCGACCGATGTCGCTCGGGCCGCGCTCGAGGTCGCGGCGCCGGACGAGGCCGCCGGGGCGCGGGCGGTTGCCACGCGGCACCTCGCCCGCGTCGCGCGACTACCCCTGCGGACCCAGGCCGCGCGCCTCCAGGCCGCGGTCCTGCGGCGCGGCTACCCCCTGGAGGTGGCCGAGGAGGCGGTCAGGGAAGTGCTTCCTCCCGAGGGGTGGGACTGACGGGACCGGGCCAGCGGAGCGGCCGGGGGGGCGTCCGGCACGCGCGCGCCGGCGGGAGGACTACCATGGAGCGGTCACAACCCTTGGTAGACACTCCCAACGGTACGAAGAGAGAACGCGAGAGCGCCGAACATCGTCCATGACCTACCACCCACGCACGATCTGTAGACGGGACGAACGCCGCAGCCGCTCCGGCGCGGCCGTGCAAGCTCATCCGACCCTGAGCTAGGGATCGCTCTCCCGCTCCTTTCGGCACCGGGGGACGTGCCGGCCCCTAGGGGCCGCGCGCGGTTCGCATAGACGACGCGGAAAGGAGCTGGGATGGAGATTGCCATCGGTCTCGTCCTCGGCCTCCTCGCTGGTGTCGGGATCGGGTACTTCGTCCGCAGAACTATGGCTCAACGAGAGGTTGAGTCTGCCGAGGCGCGTGCGAAGACCCTGCTCCACGAGGCCGAGCGCGAGGCCGAGGCGGCGAGGCGGGAGCGCCTCCTCGAGGCGAAGGACGAGATCTTCCGGATGCGCTCCGAGGCCGAGGCCGACGTCAAGCGGCGCAGCGAGGAGGTCTCCCGCAAGGAGGACCGGCTCGCGCAGCGGGAGTCGACCCTCGACGAGCGGGCGGGGACGCTCGATCGCAAGGAGCGAGCCGTCGACGACAAGGCGGAGGAGGTCGAGACTCGCCGCCGCAACATCGAGACCCTCGAGCAGCGGGCTCGGGCGGATCTCGAACGGGTCGCCGGCATGAGCGCCGCCGACGCCCGCGAGATGCTCGTGAACCAGATCAAGGAGGAGGCGAAGCGCGACGCGATGGTGCTCGTGCGCGACATCGAGGCACAGGCGCGCGAGGAGGCGGACCGGCGGGCCCGCAAGATCGTGGCCGTCGCGATGCAGAGGGTCGCGTCGGAGCTCACGACGGAGGCCACCGTCACGACCCTCACGCTGCCCAACGAGGACATGAAGGGCCGCATCATCGGGCGAGAGGGCCGCAACATCAGGGCCTTCGAGGCCGCCACCGGGACGAACATCATCATCGACGACACCCCCGAAGCCGTCGTGCTGTCGTGCTTCGACCCGATCCGGCGCGAGATGGCCCGCCTCACTCTCGAGAAGCTCATCGGCGACGGGCGCATCCAACCGGCCCGGATCGAGGAGATGCACGAGAAGTCGATGGC
>DATADD010000114.1:0-6111 GCA_036258675.1 Actinomycetota bacterium
CGACGACGCGGCGCAGGACAGGGTCAACGTGAACGGGGGCGCGGTCGCGCTCGGACACCCCATCGGCGCGACCGGGGCGCGCCTCGTCGTGACGCTGATCCACGAGCTGGCGCGCCGGGGCGGCGGAGTCGGCGCGGCCACGCTCTGCGGAGGCGGCGGCCAAGGGGACGCCCTCGTCCTGCGCGTCCTCGGCTAGCTCGCCCCGACGCCCGCCTCCCGCGGCCCACTGAAGCTCCGCTGCGGGCGGGCACGCCGGCGTTCGCACGGCTCCGCCGAGTTCGGTAGGGCGCCTGGCGGCGCCCCATATTCCCTTAGACAGTCCTCGCTCGCTTCGCTCGCTGCGGGAACTCGCTCTGCGCTCGGCGTGCCCGTCCTCGCTGCGCGCGAGGACCTCAGGACCTGCGATCAACGTGGCGGGTGCCGCCTGCGGGGCCCAGTGCTCGGGCGGTCTGGGTTCAGTCGAAGGAGCGGAAGCAGCTGATCTTGTCGATGTGGCGGGCGCGGGTGTCGGGGTCGGTCACGCCCAGGTCCTCCGAGGGCGCCAGCACGGTGATGCCGACCTTGCCCCGGTGCAGGTTGCGGTGGACCTCGTATGTCGCCGCCCCCACCTCCGCCAGGGGGTAGGTGCGCGACAGGATGGGATGGATGCGGCCGAGGCACGCGAGCCGGTTGGCCTCATAGGCCTCCCGGTAGTTGGCGAAGTGCGATCCGATGATCGTCTTCAGGTGCATCCATAGGTAGCGGTTGTCGTACGTGTGCATGTAGCCCGAGGTCGACGCGCACGTCACGATCTTGCCGCCTCGCTTCGCGACGAAGACGCTCGCTCCGAAGGTCTCCCGGCCGGGGTGCTCGAACACGATGTCGGGATCGCTGCCGGCCAGCTCCCGTATGCGGGCCCCGAAACGCTTCCACTCGCGCGGGTCCTGCTCGCCGTTGCGCCAGAACGTGTAGCCCTCGGCCTTGCGGTCGACGATGTGCTCGACGCCGACGGCGCGCAGGATGTCGGCCTTCTCGGGCGACGACACCACGCCCACGGGCACGCCCCCGCCGTTGAGGACGTACTGGCACGCGAAGCCGCCCAGCCCGCCGGTCGCGCCCCAGATCAACACGACGTCGCCCTGGCGCATGCACGCCCCGTTGGGTGAGACCAGCATCCGGTAGGCGGTCGACGACACGAGGCCGAGGCACGCGGCCTCCTCCCACGTCAGGTGCGCGGGCTTGGGCATGAGCTGGTTGGCCTTGACCATCGCGATCTCGGCGAGGCCGCCGAAGTTCGACTCGTAGCCCCATATGCGCTGGTGGGGGTCGAGCATGGAGTCGTCGTGTCCCTGCGGCGCCTCCATGTCGACGTAGTTGCAGTGCACGGTCACCCGGTCCCCCGGCCTCCAGCGCGTGACGCCCGGCCCCGTGCGCAGCACGACGCCGGCGGCATCCGAGCCGAGGATGTGGACGTCGAGGTCGTGGCGCGCGCCGAGGTCGCTCTCGCGTCCGAGGCGCTCGAGGAAGGCGAACGTGGAGACGGGCTCGAAGATGGAGCTCCACAGGGTGTTGTAGTTGATGGCCGACGCCATGACGGCGACGAGGCACTCGTTGGGACCGAGCGGCGGCAGGGGCACCTCGTCCACGTGGAGCGCCTTGCGCGGGTCCTTGTCGGCCGTCTCCATTCCCTCGAACATCGCCTGCTCGTCGCGCCGGATGAAGGCGGCGGTGATCGACGCCGGCAGCTCGAGGGACCCGATGATGTCGCCGGGGGCCTCGCCGAGGATGGCCTCCCTGATGTTCTCGATCGCCGCGCCCATCCTCGAACAGAGCCTATCGTGAGCCCCGGCGCGCGATCGAGGCGCGGGTACGATCGGCTCATGGGAAGCGGCCTCGAGCTCGGCGTCACCGAGGAGCAGGCCGCCTTCCGGCAGTCGGTGCGCCAGCTCGTCGAGGACAAGATCGCGCCCCGCGCGGCCGAGATCGACGCCACGGACGAGTATCCCTGGGACATCGACGAGCTCCTCGTGCGCAACGGACTCGCGGCCGTCTCCTACCCCGAGGAGCACGGGGGCGCCGGCGGCGGCGCGGTCGAGCTGTGCATCCTCGTCGAGGAGATCTCGCGCTGGTCCGCGGCCGTGGCCTTGATCCCCGCGGTCAACAAGCTGAGTGCGACGCCGGTCCTGCTCGCGGGGAGCGACCGGATGAAGAAGGAGGTCTGCGGTGGGATCGCCGAGGGCGTCCACCGCATGTCCTATTGCCTCACCGAGCCCGAGTCCGGCTCCGATGCCGCGTCGATGCGGACCAGGGCCGTGCGCTGCGACGGCGGCTGGAAGCTGACCGGGCGGAAGCGCTTCATCACGAACGCGGGCGCGGCCGACCTCTACACCGTGTTCGCCGTCACCGATCCCGGCGGCGACCGGGGCAGGAACGTAACCGCGTTCCTCGTGCCGGGCGACGCGGACGGGTTCTCGCTCGGGCGCAAGGAGGACAAGCTCGGCATCCGGGGCTCGCCCACGCGCGAGGTCGTGATGCAGGACTGCTTCGTGGCGGACGAGGCCGTCATCGGCGAGGTCGACCGCGGCTTCGAGCTCGCCATGCGCACGCTCGATTTCTCCCGCCCCACGATCGCGGCGCAGGCGCTCGGCATCGCGCAGGGAGCGTTCGACTTCGCGGCCGGCTACGTGCGGGAGAGGGAGCAGTTCGGCCGCCCCCTGTCGTCGTTCCAGGGGCTCCAGTTCATGTTCGCCGACATGGCGATCAAGATCGAGACGGCGCGCCTGGCCGTGTACCGCGCCGCCCATGCGATCGACGAGCACGATCCCGAGGTGTCGTACTGGGCCGCGATCGCGAAGTGCCACGCGTCGGACGTGGCCATGAGCGTGACCACGGACTGCGTGCAGGCCCTCGGGGGCTACGGCTACGTGCGCGAGTACCCCGTCGAGCGGTTCATGCGCGACGCCAAGATCACACAGATCTACGAGGGCACGAATCAGATCCAGCGGGTCGTCCTGGCGCGCAAGATCTTCGGGGAGCGCTGAGCGGGACGATGGGGACCGCGACGACCCTCCCGCCGGCCCCGCCCGCGCGCGCCGGGACCGGCGGGGGCGGCTCGGAATGGGTCGAGCTGACGCGCGCGCAGGGCGACATCGAGGCGCACCTGCTCACCGGCCGGCTCAACGACGCCGGGGTCGAGACGCGTGCGATGGTCGATCGAGGCGCGCCCGGTGCATGGCTGCACGGAGGCTCGAACCCGTGGGCGACCGTGACGATCCTCGTGCGACGGCGCCAGCTCGACGACGCCCGCATCGTGCTGGCGGAGATCTCGCTCGCGTGGGACCGCGATGCACGGGCCGACCCCCCGGCGGGCTCGGCGCGGCCCCGCTGGCTGGCGGCCGCCGCCCTCGGCGTGCTCGTGGTGCTGTCCCTGCTCGTGCAGGGCGCGACCGCAGCTCCCTGCTCCGGCCCGCCGCGGTGCCGATGAGCGCACGGCCGCCCGAGGAGGCGAGGTGACCGAGTTCCGGACGGAGACGGACACGCTCGGCGAGGTGCGCGTCCCCGCGGACGCCCTCTACGGCGCGCAGACCCAGCGGGCCATCGACAACTTCCCCGTGTCGGGCATGGCGCCGCAGCCCGACTACGTGTGGGGGATGGTCACGATCAAGAAGGCGGCCGCGCTCGCCAACATGGACACGGGCCGGCTCGACCGAGCGGTCGGCGAGGCGATCGTGAAGGCCGCCGACGAGGTCCTTGCAGGGCTCCACGACGAGCACTTCGTGATCGACCCGTGGCAGGCGGGCGCGGGCACGTCCCACAACATGAACGCGAACGAGGTGCTCGCCAACCGCGCCTCGGAGATCCTCGGCGGCAGCAGGGGGACCGACCGCCGGGTGCACCCCAACGACCACGTCAACCTCGCGCAGTCGTCCAACGACACCAACCCGACGGCGGTCAGGCTCGGGGCGCTGCGCCTGCTCCCCGGCCTGCTCGACGCCCTCGAGGGTCTGCGCGCCGCCCTCGCGGCCAAGGCGGCCGAGTTCGACGGCGTCGTGAAGTCGGCCCGCACCCACCTCCAGGACGCGGTCCCCATCCGGCTGGGGCAGGAGTTCTCCGGCTACGCGGCCGCGATCGCCAAGGCCGTCGAACGGGTGCGCGACGCGGGCCGTGCTCTCGAGGAGCTCAACATCGGCGCGACCGCGGCGGGGACCGGCATCAACGCCGAGCCGGAGTACATCGACAGGGTCGTGGAGCGGCTGCGCGAGCTCACCGGCTTCGAGGTCCGGCGGGGGGAGAACCTGTTCCGATTGACCCAGTCCGGGGCCGACATGGCGCACCTCTCGGCCGCGCTGCGCAACGCGGCCATCGAGATCTCGCGCGTCGCCTCGGACATCCGGCTGCTCGCGTCGGGCCCCCGCACCGCGATCGCCGAGATCGTGCTGCCGCCCGTGCAGCCGGGCTCCTCGATCATGCCGGGGAAGGTGAACCCATCCATGGCCGAGATGATGAACATGGTCTGCTTCCAGGTCATCGGATGCGACGAGGTGTGCTCGCACGCGGCCCACGGCGGGCAGCTCGACCTCAACGTCTTCTGGCCCTCGTTCGCGTTCAACCTCCTTTTCGGCATGACGATCCTGCGCAACGGCGTCGACGCCTTCACCGAGCGCTGCGTCGTCGGGATCGAGGCGGACGAGGAGCGCTGCCGGGAGCTCATGGAGCAGTCGCTGATGCTCGCGACCGCGCTCACCGACTACATCGGCTACGAGGAGGCGGCCCGGCTCGCCAAGAAGGCGTTCGCGGAGCGCAAGACGATCCGCCAGGTGGCGCTCGAGGAGGGCGTGGTCGAGGAGGTCCAGCTCGACAAGGTCCTCGACGCGGCGCCGATGACGGAGCCGGGCGTCCCGGGCCGCTCCTAGGCGCGGCCGCGCCGCGGGCGCCGGGGGCGGGGCGCGGATAATCGAGGCGCATGAGGGACCGGGGCAAAAGAGGGCAGGCCGACCGCTACTCCGGGATGGTGCGGAGCGTGCGGACGCGCGCGCGCAAGCACATGCGCCATCGCTGGCAGTGGGTGGCTCTCGGCATCGTCGTTGTCCTGGCCGCCCTCGCCGGCGGCGCGCTGTGGCTGTACGTCGACACCTCGAACAGGATCCAGACCGAGGTCGAGCATGTGCAGCCGCCGCGCAACGAGGGCGACCCCTTCAACGTCCTCCTCGTGGGCTCCGACTCGCGCGCCGGGCTCACGGAGAAGGAGCAGGAGAGGCTCGCCGCCGAGGACGAGACGCCGCTGGGGGAGATAACCGGCGAGCGCGCCGACACGCTGATCGTGGCGCACGTCGACCCCGCCACCGACCGCATCACGATGGTGCAGTTCCCGCGCGACCTGTGGGTCCCGGTCGTGGGCCGGGGCCGGGACCGCATCAACTCCGCGCTCCTCGAAGGCAAGGGCGCTCTCGTGAGGACGGTGGAGAGGCTGACCGGACTCGAGATCAACCGCTACGTCCAGATCAACATCGCCGGCTTCCGCGACCTCGTCGACGCGATCGACGGCGTCGACGTGTGCGTCCCCGACCCGATCCCGTTCGACCCGAGCACCGGCCTCGAGATCAAGGAGCCCGGGATGGTGCACTTCGACGGGGACCGCGCGCTGCGCTTCGTCCGCTCCCGCAAGGTGTTCGGCACCGGAGACCTGGAGCGCATACAGAACCAGCAGAGGTTCCTCTCCGCCGCGATCGACAAGATCACCTCGATCGGCACGCTCATCAACCCGGGGCGGATACGCGCCTTGATCCGAACGGCGGGCGAGAACCTCCGCATAGACGACCGCACGAGCCTCCCCGATCTCTACCGCATCGGCCAGAGGCTGAAGACGTTCGACCCGCAGCTATACGAGGCCTACACGGTTCCCAACCTCGGCATCAGCGAGTCGCCGGTGATCCGGCCCGACCGCACCGCGATGAGGGTGCTGTTCGATGCGATCGCAGCCAACGAGTCGCCCGCAGCCGCCGACGGGGTCCCGAGCGTCGCCCCCGGCGACGTCGATGTCGCGGTGCTCAACGGGACCTTCGAGGACGGGGCAGCGCGCGCCTGGGCGATCTCTTCCGCGCGGGTGCCTTCACGGAGGGCATCGAGCGTCGC